>JADHVE010000001.1 GCA_016784195.1 Candidatus Woesearchaeota archaeon
GGTGTTTTTTTTAACCTCTTCTTCAGTTTCTTTTACTTCCTCTTTTTTCTCAACGACAAATGGCAAATCCCCGTTTAAAATATTAAGTAACATGCCGTGTCTGTACCTATCAAACAACTCAATCAGGGAATCAAAAAACTGTTTCTCTTCCTTCAAAAAAGTAGCATTATCAATAATAGTAGCCTTGGTTCTGCTCTTATCCAAAGCCAAACCCACAATCTTTTTTTCCCTTTTGCCATACAAATCAATCATCAGTTTCTCAATATTATCTAGCTCCCTCTCAATATTTTTTTTATCTTCAAAAGACTCCAAAGAACTGCCCTTTAAAGTTTGTTTCTTTTCTTTTAGAAATTCAACTAGCTTATCAAAAAATTTTACATCCAGCTTCTGCAAATCCGCTCTTTCTCTTTCTCTTTTCAGTAAATCGAACAATGTTTCATAAGATATAGTTATTTCTTCTTTTTCATCCACTTTGCCCCCCCCATTAATATAATAAAGTAAGTAAAACAACTATATTTATATAAATTGCTCTTTTACTCTGCAGTATGGCGGAATTAAAATTCAAAGACTTGTCATTTGAAAATTTTAATGATAAAATTCAAGTAAATTTTTTGAAAATATTCTATTTCTATTTAGATAAGCCTTCATTAAATAAAATATCAAAATTTAATATCAACAAAAATAAAATAATTTTTGAAAACATTTCAGAGCAGAAAGTACAAAGAAAATTTAATCTTTTACTCCAGCAAGGCTTTAAAAATCTTAAAAATAAAATAACAGGAAGACCGGCAGTCTATATTCATAAAAATTCAGGCATACCTCTTATAGGCTCATTCTATTTTGGCATTGTTGACCGTGGAACAAACATCCTGGAAGTAAGACCGATAACCGGCTGCAACCTCAACTGTATTTATTGTTCTGTTGATGAAGGCACACCCTCAAAAAGAAAAATAGATTTTGTCATTGAGAAAGATTATCTTATTGAAGAGTTAAAACAACTAATTAATTTTAAAAATGTAAACAACATTGAAGTTCATATCAACGCCCAGGGAGAGCCTTTATTATATGCAGATATAACTGATTTAATCAGAGATATAAAACAAATAAAAGATGTAAAAACAATCTCTCTGGATACCAATAGCACTTTACTAACAAAAGAGCTAGTAGATAAATTAGCAGAATCAGGTCTCACAAGAATCAATCTTTCTCTAAATGCCTTAAACCCTCAAATAGCCCAAAAAATAGCAAATAAGCCCTATAATCTAAAGAAAGTCTTGGAAATAGCAGAGTATATACCTAAAAAATTAGACCTGATAATCGCCCCTGTTTGGGTTCCTGGCTATAATGGTAAAGAGATTCCCAAACTGATAGAATTTGCCAAAAAAATAAAAGCAGGAAAAAACTGCCCACCTATAGGCATTCAAAGCTACTTAAACTATCGATTTGGAAGAAATCCTGTAAAACCAATGCCTTTAGAAGCTTTTTTCAAAAAACTAAAAGAATTTGAGAAAGAACACAACATAAGCTTAACAGTTAAAGAAAATTTTGAAATAATCAAAACAAAAGAGCTGCCAAAGCCCTTTAAAAGAAAAGAAATAATAAAAGCAGAGATAATAATTCCGGGGCGTTTAAACAATGAAAAACTTGCTATAGCCAAAAACAGGATAATCTCTATCCCAAACTGCTATAAAGATGGTACGGTAAGGATAAAAATAACAAGAGCAAAACACAACATCTTCTTTGGAGAATTGGTTTAGTTTAACTATTTCTAACTCTTAAGTTTTAATTTGAAAGAAAAAGAAAAAAAAAGAAAAAAATTTATTTTATTTAGGCAGTTTCTTCCTGAAGATCTTCAACATCTTCCTGAAGATCTTCAATCTGTTCTTGAACAGTTTCAGTTTCAGTTACTTCTGTTACAGAACTTGTAGCAGTTGTAACTTGCATCTTAGTTCCTTTCAAGGTATAATCTCCACTATTTGAGATAACCTTTGCAGCTGCTCTTGTGTCTGCTGCAGAATATCCTGCAACTAACATGGCAACATTCCCATCATTCTCGAACAGTTGGATTAAGCCTTTTCCTGCTTCGAATCCTTCTGCACAATCTGCTGGGTTGCCCATTATTTCAGCTGTTGCTGAGTTAGCACAAGGGCCTCCAACTAAGATAGCGTTGACAGCTTTTATGTCATTCACTTCAGATGCCAGCTTTGTAGCTCCTACTTCAATCCTGTTAACAACTACGGCTGTTCCTGCTGTTGCTGTTGTTGTGGTCAGACTTGCTCCTTCTCCAGTTACATATAATCTAGGTAGTCTCTGGTGTTGTGGGTATTCCACATAAACTTCCTGAGGGTCACTAGTTGGTGCACTTCTTTTTACAAACGCACCCATTGTGGTGTAAGTATATGTGTTCTTGTCATCATCTTCTGGCGCTCGGTAACTAAAGATTTGATCTGCCATCTGAGTCAACCTTACTTCTCCACCTGAAGCAGAAATGTTGAACCACAATGTGTTTGGCGCTTTATCATCATAGTCATCACTGTTTGGTGTGTCAATCTTAACCTGTACATCTGCCGCACTGTTTTCATTACCATTAACACCAGTACCATTGGTAATATTTACCCATGCACCATATTTGGTATTTAAAGTCACCTGTTCGTTATCAAGAGTTCCACTTGCGTCTAAGTCAATCAATATGTCAAAGTCTTTCACTGCTGTTGAGGACGAGTTAAATACTCTAAATACCCCTCCTCCAAGCTTAATCTGTGCAATTTCTCCAACTCGTTCATCATCTGGACCTACCGCAACAGATCCTGCGCTCGGAACGCTGATTGACCTTTCAATCCTATCTCCACTTCCTAAGTCATCAAATTTAATGACTGCGTTATCTGCTGTTATCTTGTCTGATCCTCTATACCTCAGAGCATAGCTTTTTCTTTCGCCATTAGTGTCTGTTTCATCAGTCATGATAAAATAGTCATCCTTCGATATTGTTAGGTTTTCCTGAACCAGAAGGTCGTCATCATTATCACCAAACTTAATGACAGATCCACTTGGTGAATGCACAAGCGGGAATCTTGCCTTGTTTCCGCTTCCGTCAACAAACTCTAATTCGTAATCATCAGAGCCTGATGCTTTAATCTGTATCTCTTCCACAAGTTCATCACTTAAACCCTGATATTCTATGTCCCAACTTTTTGTAAACAAAAGTTCGGGTTCATCCATCTCAGGATTTTCGCTTAACTTACTGCCTGCTGGTACATAGTAGTCATCATCTGCCGACATATTCACAACTATCTTGTCTATCTTAAAAGTAGTGCTATCGTCAGTGCCTTCAACCCAAGCATTTGACCCATCAATTGTTTCGTCATCTACTTGTAATTCGTTGCTGCTTGCTACATCAGTTATATCTGTATCCTTTATGAAGAGTTTTTGAGCTCCTATAAAGAATGTTGCGCTATGGATACCGCCTGCATAGTCCTGATATAATATTTCAGATACTCCTACAGTTGTATCATCAGACAATTTATCTGTGTCTCCGTCTTGTAGCAGTCTTGTTGCTTCACCATTAATTGTGAACTTTGCCTGTGTTGAGCTCACATAATCAAGGGTTGTTTCATAATCACTACCATCAACAGTGTAGGTCTTTGTTTCTCCTTCAAGCATAGTGTCTTTTGCTGCTCCACCCATAAGGGTTAGTGTTATATTGCCTGGTTTTTGACTATTTCTTCGTGCTTGTACTACTGCATATGTTTTTCCAAGCATTACAATTTCTACATCTTCTATGTCTGTTAGGTAATCTCCGGTTGCAGTTGCAGAACCTGCGCTATCATCCACATCACTTTCCAATGAAGATGTAAATTCCAGTTCATATCTTGCAATCTGTTTTCCATTTTCGAAATACAAGAAGTCTCCTGTTACATCATTCCTGTCTTCAAGATACTGCACATAACCAGTTGTGTCATCTTCAAAATACAGCCTTTGTTCATATGGCGCATCTCCCTTGCTGTTTGATGCTGTTCCACTAGCCAACAGAACTGCCAACTCTGCCTCATCAATGTAAGATGATGAAGTTATAGTTGCTATTGATTCTCTGTTTGCAGTTTCTCCTGTTTCCAGATTTTCAGACAGTTCCATAACATTTGTAGATCCTTTTCGAACCTGCCATGCTTCTCCTTCAACATTAACATCTGATGTTGTTGCTCCTGCGGCTGTTGTTGCAGAAAATTGCAGACTAACAGCAATATCGCTAACACCAATAACATCTTTTGCGTCAGCTTTATCTCCAATTACCATCACACCGTTAAATTTACCGTCTTTAACAAATGGTGACGGGTAATTGCTCAAGTCAGCTACTGCCATAGCACCGCCGATCATGGTTAGACCAGTCCCTAATGCCATAACTTTTTTCATTATTTTACCGAATCTCATCTTATATAAACACCTCCGTGTTTTTTTGGCTATCTCTTTTTCTTTTTTTTGGCTATCTTTATATTAGAAACTTTCCTCTATAGTAAAGTCTCTATCAGCAACTATAGGGTAAGCCATCATATTTAAAGCTTTTGGTATCTTAACATACCTCAATATATATATTAGATTATATACCTTTCTAACCATCATTAAAGCCAAATTTACTATAATTATCAGTTATACCTATATATATATAGTTTGTTATTAAATATTTTGATCAAACAAAACACAGAAATAAAACATATCTCCCCTATATATCCTTTTGTTTCAGTAATCATTCATCATTTTTTATATATTCCCTATTGGCCTGTTTTTAATGGTAACTTAATATTGGATTTTTTTAATTTTAATGTTTTGAAAGTGATGTATTCTAAACTGTCAGAAATTTTCCACCAGACTATAACTGGCAATTCTTTAGTTTTATAGAAATCATACTCATTACATCCTGTTTCATTCGTAGCTTTTTATCTTATTCCAATATACGATAAAAAGCATCAAATATAGGAGTATCAGTAGTTATCTGGAAGAACTTAATGCCTAGCTTATTGCATGTTTCCTGAACTTTAGCAGTATGATCATCCAGCATATTCTGGTATACAGTTCTTAATCTTGGGCTTATAAAAGTCCTCACTTTTTCTTTTGTTTCGCTGTCTTCCAGCTTAAAGTCTCCCTGCATCTTTAAGTCCTTTTCAACCCTATCCAAGACCTGGATTACTTTTATTTCATGATCCCCCAGCAGATACATCGCTTCCCTCACTTCATTTATATCAATAAGAAAATCTGAAATAAACACCAGCAAAGCCCTGCCTCCAACTAACTTTTTGTACTGCCTTATTGATTCCTGTATGTTTGAATGTCCTTCTGTCTTTAAATCATTGAGGTGCTGCACCATGTTAGCCAGCTGAGACATTCCCCTCTTAGGTGGGGAAACATCCAGTTTTTCAGAAAAAGTAGAAAACTGAAACCTTTCATTTTCCTTCATAGCAAGGTAAGCAAAGCCAACACCAATCATAGAGGCATAATCAAACTTGCTCATGGGCCTGCCAAAACCCATAGATGCACTCGAGTCAATAATGATATGTACAGTTAAATTCCTTTCCTCTTCATAATTCTTAACATACAAATTATCTGTTCTGGCATAAATCTTCCAGTCTATCTGCCTGGTATCATCTCCAGGAACATACATCCTGTAGTCCTTAAATATCAACCCTCGTCCAGCAGCAATAGACCTTCTCGGGCCCGCATAAGTCGAAGTAACCCTTTTAGATACAACTAAATGAAACCTGTTTAATTGATCCAAAAAATTCGTATCAATCATTTTAATTCTTTATTTTTTTCATTAATCTTAAGCCGGAGGATTATAATGTACACTCGCAATTATTTGAGTCTTTTTCGTTTCTGTTTTTTGATTATTTTTTTAATGTTTAAATTTTTTAATAACAATAAAAATCAACACAGCTGTATTCACAACTAACTGTGCTCCTGTTTGTGGACTATTGGTTCTTTTTATTGGCCTTTTTTACTTAACTTTATCCAATATATGCTTGACTGCATCATCAGTAGTCATCCCTTTTCTTTCTGCCTCAAAATTAAGAATTATTCTATGCCTTAAAATTGAATATGCCATCTCATTTATGTCTTCATTGCTTACATGGTTCCTGCCCTTTACTAACGCCCTTCCTTTTGCTGCTAATATCAAGCCGATAGACGCCCTTGGAGATGCACCATAATGCACAACATCCTTGTTTGTCCTTGTAGATAGGATTATTTTTATTGCTCTTTTCTTGATATCATTGGCAATAGGAACCTGCCTTGTCAGGCTCTGTAGGCTTAACAAATGGTTTTTGTTAAGGATAACTTTTAGCTTATTATGCGTGGCTTCAGCAGAATATCTGTTTGCAATCTCCATCTCTTCTTCAAATGTCGGATAGCCAACCTTAATTTTTAACAAGAACCTGTCTGCCTGTGCTTCAGGCAGTGGATAAGTTCCTTCCTGCTCAATTGGGTTCTGCGTTGCTAAAACAAAGAACGGCAGATCAAGCTTGAATGTATTTGTGCCGACTGTAACCTGCTTTTCCTGCATAGCTTCCAGTAAAGCTGACTGCGTCTTGGGTGTTGCCCTGTTGATCTCATCCGCTAAAACAATATTCGCAAACACAGGGCCAGGCTGAAACTTGAATTCCCTTTTGCCTGAATTCTCTTCAATAATATATGTTCCTGTTATATCAGAGGGCATTAAGTCCGGAGTGCTTTGGATCCTGCTGAATTTCAAAGCCATAAGCTCTGATAAAGTCTTGACTGCCAGCGTTTTAGCCAATCCAGGATAACCTTCAAGCAGGGCATTTCCATCGCATAAGACAGAAACCATAATCTGCTCCATAACATTAGTCTGCCCGACAATAACCTTGCCTGCTTCTTTAAACAAAGCATCAAACACGGGTTTGTAATTCTTCATAAAAACACCTCCTCGTTTTTATGCAGCTTAAAGATTTGCAACACCTCTTTTTTTTGTTTCATATTAACCACCTCTCGATTTACCTTTTAATCATTTTTTAATCTTATTTAATATTTTTTATTTTGATTTCACGAAAATCCCATTAAAATCTTTTTGATTTTCAGGAGATACAGGCAATCTTCGATTTCCTCGTATCTTCGATTTTCGCGTGTTTTATTAGTTAATTTTATTCAATGGAATTTTTATTATTGATTATTTTTTAATGGCTATTCACTTTTATTTAAATTATATCATTCTTTGCCTGTTACTTTGTTGAAGTACGTCTTGATCAAGTCTTTCTCTTCTAAAGTGCTGCCCGATACTTCATCATAAATTTCTCCCCCTTCAACAAAAACATCCCCTGGAAATATCTCATCAAAATTATTCTCTTCGATTTTGCCGCTTTCCTTGACACTCACCTTGAAATTAGCCGGCTGTATCCTTATATTGATTTTTTCATTGCCTAGAACAGCAAGTTCTTTATCACCATAAATATCATCCGTTAAATTTACATCCTCAAAGTTTGCTGTAGTGCCTAGCCTCTTGAGGGGATTATTTTCCAAAAGCTCCGGAATCTGTTTTATAAGGTTATCCAAATCCAAAAAGCTCAAATGCAATGTTGAAACAAAAACAATTGTAAATGCCAAAATAACACATATAAAAATCCTGTAAGATATCTTTTTTGGATTTAAAAAAGATGAAATTCCGACATTTTTTACATCATCCATCACTTCTTCCTTTAGCTCGTTAACCACTGAATTGTCTAAGTTTGCATTGTCTGCAGCAGTCCTTAGTTTTTCCTTTAGTATATCATACTTGCCCTCAATAATCTTCATCTTGTTTATGTTTGTTTTCTTGTACGTTGCCATAAAAAAATAAACCACTGCAGGCAGAATTGCAAAAATAGGATAAAGGTTAAACAAAGCCAAAAACAAGTATATGCTTAAAAAGATCAATATCGTATTTACTATAGTGTGGAATAAGATCAGCTCATTCAGTGTCTTATTAATCTCTTTTATTAATTTTTTAAATTCTCTCATTGTCAGTTTTTATTAATTTTATTTTTTATTCAACCTTTTTTAATTGATTTTTATTTTTTTATTTTTTTAAATAAGTTTTATCATGGGTAATTTTTAATTGATATCCTACTTTGTTGGAATTTTATTTTTATTGAATTTTTTTACTATTATTTTTTAATGGCTTATTGTAAATTACCTCTTACATTCATCCAGAGCATGCCTCATATTGTGCTTTATAAGAATCTCTTGAATCCTGTAGGTCATCAATCCTGGAATTTAAACTCGAAATTTTAGCATTCGCGGTTTTCAGCAAATCTTGGGTGGAACTCAACTCCGATTGTGCTGAACTCAACTGAACTTGTGCTTCTGCAAGTTTTGTTTTTGTTGAACCCAGTTCCGACTGTAGCGTGTTTTTGGCATCTTCCAGCTGGTCCCTTTCATCTCCCAAAAGCCTGTATTGGCTGTCTAACGCCTTGACGTCTTTCTCTGCCTTCACCCTTAACTGGTAAGTTTCATTAAGTTTTGTCTTTTCTTGGCCTAAATCAGAAGTTACTTTCTCCAGCTGGCTTAATTTATTGTGGTAGTCTGAAACAACATTCTTGAAATTAGTCTGATAATAAACCGTAAAGCCGGAAAATAAAAGCAAAGTTGCAATTATCACCAGCAGCAGTCCCAAATTCACATCCTTTTTCATAAAAGCCATATCCATCACCTAGTTATTCATTTTTAATCAATTTTTTCTTAATTTTTTATTATCTAATTATCTTATTCTCCCATAATCTCCTTATAAATATCTCAATCAAAAATATTACCAGAGCAATCAAAACAAACGGCCATGTATAATTTGTGCTCTCAATTTTAATCCTTCTGGACTTCTCAATCACGAAATCAATTATCCCGTCTAAATCATCTTTCTCAAACACAGTTCCTCCAGTGGAGTTAATCAGGTTGATAAACTTCTCATCAATTCCTAAGTCAGAATATTCTTCCTTATAATTAACAGCAACATCTGCTCCAAGGAAAGTATAAAACCCTGTAGCTTCAGGCTCAAATTCCGCCCTGTAATAATTAACATCGGTTTTGGCAAAAAACAGCCCTTCCTGTTTCGGAAGATCTTTTGAGATAACATCAACATAAGTGGATTCGCCTAAAGTTGTATCTCTTATTGTAACATCGAACTCCTTTTTCCTTCCAAGATTGCCTATTGCCCAGTTTACGCTTCTAGTTATTAATTTTGAATTCTGCTTCGTTAAAATCTCGCCAGCCCATCTGCCCCCGTCATCAGTAGCTATGGAAACAACCCTGCCTAGGCCAAAGCGCCAGACAGCTAAAATAGGTATATTTTTGTTAGTTGTGACAAGCAGCCTTGCAGCAGGCTTCGGAATAACATAATTATAGCCGCTGATAACTACATCCAATTCAATATCTCTTGTTATAAAATGAACAGTATCCAGAACAGCCAGTTGATTGAAAAACTCTTCATCTTCTTCATCAGGCTCCCCAAATAAGATCCTCAGCCTGTTCTGGGAATTTGCAGGGAAATAAACGCCCTGGCCTATAGCTGCCATATTGCTTAAAAATTCTGTCTCCTGCTTTTCTTTTGTTCCAACACCGACAACATAAGTCTTAATTGCTCTTGCAGAAGCCTGCCTTACTGCATCCTCTGCATTTAACATAGGGTCTCTGAATAATCCCCTGCCGTCTGAAATAAGGATTATGTTCCTTCCTCCGCTTACACCCATAAGCATATTGGTTGCTTGTTTAATTCCAGCCTCTATAGCAGATTGGCCCCCTCCCTGTAATCTAGCTATCTTGTCAATCAATCCTTTTTTGTTATCTTTCAATGTAATAATATTTGAGACAACACCTACAAAAGGCGATTTAGGAGTTCCGACAACAACAACACCCGCATTTAGTTTATCATCCAGGCTGTTAAGAACATCTGCCGCTAATGCCTTTATTACTTGATCATAATCTCGGACTTCTATCCTGCCTCCAGAGCCATAAACTTCTGTTGTAGAGCCTGAAACATCCACAACAACAATAACCTGCACATCGCTCTTCTCACTTTCCTCACCAGATCCTACCCTGATAGGCAGCAAAGACTCAATTAAGTTAGCTTCTTTATACCCTCCTCTGTCATAAGAATTCTGGCCCCCTATAACCACAAGCCCGTTGCCTATATCAGCAACATAGTCCTCTAATAAGTCTATTCTTGGCAGTATCTCATTTGCAGGCACATCATTCAAAACAACAGTCATGTAATTCGTCAATTCAGGAGGTATAGTGCTGGTCGTAGTCACATCATAAAGCTTATTAAACTCATTTTCCAGAGGAGAGCTTTTTTTAGTTACAAACAAAACAGACGGCCTGTTTACAATCTTAATAGTTTTATAATAAATATTGTTCTGATTAAAATAATCATTGCCTTTTATATCCACAATCTTTGCAGTAATCCTGTGGAAAACCCCCTCGGAAAAAAACTTTGTAAACGGAACATTTACGCTTCCTCTAACTTCCTTGGAATAAACAATCTCATTATCCAGTAAAATTTCAAGAACATAAGAAAGCTCTTCTCCAACATTATTGATTCTGACCATAAAGCTGCCTTCTGTATCCTTTATTACCTCATAAGGTCCTTCAACTATAACACCAACATCATTCGCTTTTGGTTTTAAATTCAAAGTGCTTATTGTTGAGTTTATCGAAGAAGAAAATAAGATGATATCTCCAAGCAGCTTGCCCTTATTGTTATTTCCATCACTAATAACAAGCATATTTTCCCCTCCTTCTAGATTATTCAAAATGCCGTTGCCAATTGCAGACTCTTCCTCGCTACCAATGCTTCTTAAGTCAACAGGAATTTTGCCTTTTATCTTCTCATACAACCCCTCACCAATACTATCCTCAAATAAATCAAATGAATTTGATTCATCAGTTAATATTGTAAGCCTAGGATTTCCTGTTATTAGCCTGCTCTCCAGGATAAAAGGAGATGCTATGGACATGATTACAAAAACAAAAATAAGGCTTCTGGTTATGAGCATGATAATCCTTAATCTTTTTCTGTCATTGTCAAACTGGATCTGCTCTGCTTTGCTCATAAACTTGATAAAGTTCCTACGTATCAGCCAGAACAATATCAGCACTACAGGAATTATCAAAAACAAAACATAGGAATACCTAGTGCAATACTTGCTCATGCAGAATACTCTGCTAAAGTCCGGCATTATAAATGTCATTTTATTTTTTAATTATTTATTTTTATCATTAATTTTATTTTTCCATTAGGCGCTTTTACACTATCTCACTTATTTCATGAAAATGCAAAACATTTTCAGGACACCAAAAATCTTTGATTTTTGCGTGTGAATATCTTCTTAGTTTTGTTTTTTGATTATTTTTTTACTTTTAAAATTTTTAATAATAATGATAATAACAATAAAAAATCAACACAACCGCGTTCACAAATAATTGTGTTCCTGTTTGTGCTCCACTGGTTAATTTTTTATTGGCTAATTTTTAATTTAAATATCACCCCTTACTTTAAGGTAATATGTTTCAATTGACAAAATCAAAAACACGATTATGAGCAATAAATGAGTTATTCCAAAATTATGCTCTTTTCTTTCTTTTTCCATAGCAACATCTTTTTTCTCTTCTTTTTCTAAGCTTAAAACAGGAGCAACATCAGATTCCTGTTCATCCAGCAGGTTAACAGCTATTTTCATGCCATTAAACTCATAAATTCCTGCTTCATCCATAATCAGCTTTGAGGTCTTTAACTTGCCTGAAGGTGTATTGACAGTCTGCTCAGGTATTGTTAAAATCTTCCCAGCTTGGTAATTAAACTCATTAATGCCCTCTGTCTCTACCATAAAATTAACTAAGTTATTCCAGAATATTGGATAAGAAGGCAGGGTTTTGAATTCACTATAACTGTCAAAAATACCGTAATAAGCAATCTTTCCCTCTCCAAGATTCCTTAACACTATAACTGGAGTTTTGTCTGGAGTAGATACAATACTAATCGAGTCTTTCTTTAAAGTGGCTTTAAAAAATTTTCCGGTTGTTGTAAAACAGATGTCTTTCTCAAATTGTTTTGTGAATTGATTAATGACATCAACGCAGACATTTGAAGCTTCCTCTGTTTTTCCGTTAAACTGCACCACAACCGAGTCATACATATTTACGCCGGCTAAATCTTCCTGCGCTGTATAAACCAGCTTGCCCCCTTTCTTGACATAACTGGAAATATCAATGAAATTCCCAGGCAAAATTCCATCCCTCTTCCTTACATTGTTTATCTCATGGACAATCATAATGTCCTGCTCATAAGGCTCTACCTTCTGCCCGTTTCTGTCCCCGCTCGTGCAGATTGTCAGAACAGGAGGATTCACAACACAAAGGTTCATATCTTTTGAAGCATCCAAAGCCAGCTCTAAATTTGAGCTCACCTTATTTGTTATCAGTAAAACATCAACCTGTTTTTTCAGTGGAGTGCTGATATAAGCCTTATTGTCCAGCTCAAAATTATCCTTTGGATCTAAAACTACTTCGCTAACTCCTGCAGGAGTATCATCAAAAACAAAACTTTCAATAGATTTTGGCAGTACGCTTATGCTACCTGAAGAAGCCAGTTCTTTGCCGCCCTGCATCAGTTTTAATGTAATGCTTTTTTCATTATCATTGAAATTTTTGACATGGACCTTCATATTATGCTTGGTCACATCTAATTTTGTAATTCCGATATTCTCTGCTTTATCAGAGACATCAACAAAATCAACAATTATCTCTTCAGTTGTCAAAGTCTTCTTTACAACCATTAAATCAGGCCCGTCAATATTGCTGAAGTCGCTTATAACAACAACCTTTCCAGACTTATCTCCCAAAATATCTTTAGCCAATAACATGGCATCTCCCAAATTTGTTGTTGTAGATTTTGCCTTTAATTTTGACAGTAAATCCAGAGCAACATCAGTGCTTTCATCTTCCAAAACAATCAATGGAATATTCTCTGCAAGGATTATGCTGTTTTTACCGCTCAGGCTTTTCTTAGCTTCCCCAATAGCCCTGTCAAACCTGGAAGATCTTTCCTTAACCTGCATTGACGCGCTTGCATCTAAAACAATCACTGTATTCTCCAGAGTAACATCATAAGGCAGGATTATAAAAGGAGCAGCAACTCCTAGAGACAATAATAATAAAGCAAGCAGCTGCAGAAAAAACAACAGGTTATGCATAAGTTTTCTGAAAAGGGAATATTTCTGGGATGTTTTTCTGTTCTTTATCAAAAACATCAATGAAGGAACTACTTTATCCTCCGGCTTGGGCCTTCTTAAGTATAGTATTATAAAAGGAACTAAGCTCAAAAAAGCCCATAACCCCATCATATTCTCAAACATTTTATTTTAAATTTATTTTTTTATTTTATATTTTGAAATTTTTTTAATTTGTCTTAATTTCTATTAACTTTATTTTTAATTTTTTATATCCGTTTTTATTTTATAATTTTTTAATGATTTTTTTAAAATGGTATTTTTTTTATTGATTATTTTTTATTTGATTTTTTTAGTGCTTTTTCTAGGTCTTTTGGATTTAACAATTCTTTGACAATAACAAGGTGGTCATCTACCAGATACCAGTAAAGCTCATTATCCGCCTCTATTTTCAGCTCCTGTCTTGCCTCAAAAGGCAGAGTTAATTGCCCCTGCTTTGTCAGCTTAGCCTTTCCAACAAACCGGATATCCATTTTGAATTAATAATATTAATAATTTTAATACATTTAATACATTTAAACATATTCTTAATATTAATAATATATAAATGTTCCGAAAATGCTTTGCATTTCGGACATTTATGCCTGAAAATTAAAATTTTCATCGTATAAATGTTCCTAAAAACACAAACATTCTCTGGCTATTTGCTCAACTCCTAACTTTTTCCGCAACTTTTAAATACAACCTGCGCAATCTTAATAAAATAATGATTAACTTTATTTATTTTAAATCCAACGCAGTTTTAACTAATTCTACAACTACAACAACAGCTTAGAGCTGTTCATTGTTCTGTCCAACTATTCTTTTTATTTTTAATCAATAATTTTATAAATAATGAAAAAAATAAAACAAAGGTGAAATAAAATGGCAAAAAAGGAAGACATCATGGCCTTAAGGCACTCTGCAGCACATATCATGGCGCAGGCTGTAAGGAATATATTCCCCGACGCAAAGCTGGCTATTGGACCGCCTATAGAAGATGGCTTTTATTATGATTTTGATACAAAACCCTTCCATCCTGATGACTTAAAAAAAATAGAGCGGGAAATGAACAGCCTTATCAGGCAGAATTTAGAGTTTAAAAAGAAAATAATATCAAAAAAAGAAGCAAAAAATTTATTCGAAGGCGAGCCATACAAGGTTGAGTTAATAGGTGAACTAAAGGAAGAAAAGGCTACAATCTATACTCAGGGAAATTTTACAGACTTATGCAAGGGCCCCCATGTTGAAAACTCCAAAACATTAAAGGCTTTCAAATTAACAAAAATTGCAGGAGCATACTGGAAAGGAAAATCAGAAAATAAGCAGCTACAGAGAATTTATGGGATTATTTTCCATGATAAAGAAGAGCTGAAAAATCATTTAAAATTATTAGAAGAAGCAGAAAAAAGAGACCATAGAAAGCTTGGAAAGCAATTAGACCTATTTAGCTTGCATGAAGAAGGCCCTGGATTTATTTTCTGGCATCCAAAAGGAACAACAATAATAAACCTATTGCTGGATTTCTGGAGAGAAGAGCATATTAAAAATGGCTATAAGGAGGTAAAGACTCCTGTAATCTTAGACAGGGTTCTATGGGAGCGTTCTGGACATTGGGCTAATTACAAAGACATGATGTATTTCACAAAAATAGACGACCGGGATTTTGCTATAAAGCCAATGAACTGCCCAGGGGGAATTCTAATTTTCAAAGAGCATTTGCCGAGCTACAGGGAACTGCCAATAAAAATGGCAGAGCTAGGCTTAGTCCATAGGCACGAACTCTCAGGTGTTTTAGCTGGATTATTCCGGGTCAGAGCTTTTACTCAGGATGATGCGCATATTTTCATGATGGAAAAACAGATGAAGCAGGAAGTGATTAATGTAATAAATTTAACAGATAAGATTTACAAAACATTCAACTTTGATTATCATGTAGAATTATCAACAAAACCAGAAAAGCACATAGGCTCAGATAAACAATGGGAAATAGCAACTAACGCTTTAAAGCAGGCTTTAGCAGCTAGAAAAATAAAATATAAGATTAATGAAGGAGATGGAGCTTTCTATGGCCCAAAAATTGATTTTCATATCAAGGATTGTTTAGGCCGAACCTGGCAGTGTGCAACAATACAGCTTGACATGGCAATGCCTGACAAATTTGACATCAACTACATAGGAGAAGACGGTAACAAGCACAAGGTTGTAATGCTCCACAGGACAATTTTTGGCAGCATTGAAAGATTCTTGGGAATTTTGATAGAACACTATGCAGGCAGATTCCCTTTATGGTTAGCGCCTGTTCAGGTAAAAATTTTAACAGTCGCAGACAGATTTGCAGGTTACGCAGAAAAAATAAAAGAAGAATTAAAGAAACATAACTTTAGGGTAGAAGTTGATTCAAGAACAGAATCTGTCGGCTACAAGGTAAGGGGAGCCCAGCTGCAAAAAATTCATTTAATCCTAAATGTAGGAGAAAAAGAAGAAAAAAATAAGACTGTAGCGGTAAGAACTTCAGACAATAAGCTGCACTTTGATATTAAGCTTGACAGCTTGATTAAAAAAATAAATGCAAATATCAAAGAAAAGAAAGAAAGTTTTAGTTTGTGATTTATCTTTAATTTTTTCTATTTATTACCTGTTTTTAAAAAAAATTTACAATATCGCTGAAATAAGCTGAATCTGGTCCTTTACCAAAAGAGCTTATCCCAAGCAGTCTGGGGTCAGACGATGAACTGATAATTGGATAAGAAGATCTTATATGTGTACTTGAAGGAAATTTAATCTGAGTTTGCCTTATTATTGTCAAATCACCTATGTTTGTAACCTCTTTAGATTGTGCAACTTTACCTCTTTGGTCATGGTCTATGCAACTCACTTCTTCACCTAGTTCTGGTATTCTTGTTTTGAGGGGGAACTCTTTCAAGTTCAAACCATGAGAAACTAAATCACGATGGGATGTTACTTTATGAGCTGGTATTTTATAAACTGCTGAGTCTGTTTTTGGATCCAGTCTTTCTTCTTCTAATCTTACACCCTTATAGCAGGCTTCTATTTCCTCCCCAGTAACCTGATTCCATATTAGGTAACCATTAACCCTTTTTTGATTTTTCTAGGGAGCTTTATTGTATTGCATGAAACTAAGATTCTATCCCCGATATATATTGCCGCAGGACTTACTTCTTTGCCATAGGTCCTCAAATGAGCCTTTCCAGTAGTTTTAAACTCGGGATAGAATATTGCTCTTTGACATGCTTCACCTACCTCTAGCTCACCTTGTTCAGAATTAGATCCAGAATTATATTTAGAATAATATTCAGGATTATCAAGAACATTTAGGATATGCAATGCCCCAATATTTTGAACTACTTTTGGACCCAATGCCTTTATCACTTGATTAACTTTTGGACCCTTTGAGGATATATCAAAAATCAGTTCTAGAATACTCTGGTTACTCGATAATTCATCCAATAGTTTTTTTGGATCAAAAGTTCCACCCATCTTAATTTTATCAGTGTTTTTAAAAACTATTTTCGGGTTATACTTTACATACGAACAATATAATCTAATTTCCCGGTGATATTTATAAAATTTTTGTTATTCAATGCTCTGAATACTACCAAATTACAATCAGGTGGGCTTTAAATTTTTAGGATACCTAGTTTATATCTTCGAAATTTTACTGCATTGTACAGTCAATTTAGGGGTATAGAAATATGTTGCTGATGCCAAGTTTATAAATAAATAGTTATACATGCTGCATTTAATTAAAACCAAATTATGAAAACTGCAATATTTCTGCATTAAACTGAGGGTAAGGGGAATATAAAAATTATCTTTTATTCCATATACCCATACATATAATCAGGCTTATCATAAGGCAATTTAACCTCATTAATTTCATCATCTATATCATCTAAGTCATTCATCTTAATCTTCGAGTCAGAAATTGTATACAGCACATCATCCATGTATAAACTTCTTTTGACATTCTCTCCAGAGCCGTACCAGTAATAGCCTGATTTCTTGAACTTCTCTTTATCTTCTACATGGGTTATTCTGCCTTTAAGTTTAAAGCCATCATCTAAGTCAAGATTAAATACATAAGCCCCCTGAAATGTAAAATCTCCATGCTGCTGAGGCTTTACACCGTCAGGATACTGTTCTTCATCAATCTCTGCAAGTGTTATAGGAATCACAAGCAGGTTTTTATCTTTTGAAAACAAGAATGCTTTATGCTCCTGTAAAGCATAGCTCTCTGTTCCCCTATTCCCAATCTCATACTTTGAAATCTCTTTTGGCTTCTCCACATCAGAGACATCAAACAATGCTAATTTAACTCCCTGATACCATGAAAAATCTCCTTCTTTTGCCTCTATTGATTCCTTACCAATTCCAATTATATGGTCTTCGTCATAAGGATGCAGGTAATCCGAATACCCGGGTATCTTTAATTTTCCCAAAACAGAAGGATTTTCAGGGTCCTCTAAATCTATAACAAACAATGGATCAACTTTCCTGAAAGTTACTAAGTAAGCTCTATTGCTCATAAACCTTGCAGAATAAATACTCTCTCCCGGAGCTAAATCCTCTAACTTTCCAACAATATTCATATCACTATCAAGCACATAGACATTATTTACAGAGCCTCCGCCTGTTCTTGTGGCTCTTCCAGCTGTTGTTGCAATCCTGAAATAACCGTCAAACTCATCCATTGAAAACTGATTAAGGACTCTTCCTGGAACTTTCCCGCTGCCCTTCAGCTCTATATCTATCCCACTTATCTTAATCTTTTGGATTATTGTATTCTCCATCTCTTTTTGTATTCTCATCGTAACTTCTTCCATCTTTTCTTCCAGTTCTTTCTCTAGTTCATCCCTTTTTTCTTCTGTCATCTCAAACATCCATTTTTCAATTATCTGTTGGACTTCATTGAATTTAGAGTTTTCACTTATATCATATCCCTCTATTTTATTCACCCTCTCCTTTAGCTCAGAAGGCAATACAGGAACAAAAACTTCTGTTATAATTCTCCACTGCTGGTAATAATAAGGCATTCTTTTCTGGAATGTAATAAAGATATTATCCTGAGAAACAAACATATCCTGTGAAATTCCTTTCAAAATAGTCTTTTCAGAATGGCTGTTATCTTCAAGATTTATAGCCATTATTGTTGAAAACTCATAACTATCTGGATAGTCCAGATAATAGATATCAGGAGCAGGAACACAACTCTCAGTTACTGTTTCACCTTTTATACTATAAATACAAGGCATCAGTATATCACTATTGTAACGCGTATATTCATTAACAATCATGTATACTGTATCCCCTATCATTCTTGAATTAAAGTAATTACCTCTTAAGATCAGCTTCTCTTCTTCTTTTGGCTCTTCCTTATCAGAAATATCATATACAAGAGCATAAGAATATTGTGATGTGTATGAGGGAAAAGGTATCTTGGCTATAACTGCATTTTCTTCTATTTCCACCTCAGAACTAATTTTCTCTGGAACTTCCTCAACAAAAACTTTTGGGTCTACCCCTGGAAATGGGCTTTTACTCTTCTGATAATCAGTCCCAAAAACAACTAATTTGTCTCCATTAATGAAAAATTCCCCTGGAGTTCCTTTAATCTCTATTTCAGATAATAGTTCTGCATCTTCTGCAGGATAAGCATCAACTATTGCAATTTTATTGCCTGTCAAAACATAAATATATTTGCCGTCATTCTTTACAATATCGGCCTCATCAACGCCTTCTACTTGGATGTTTGTTGTGGAATACTCTTCAGCTCTTCCAGCTCCAGCAGCTTGTGCCGTAGGGGCAGCCATATCTGATAAAACAGCTAATGATTCTTTCATCATAACTCCGCCATAATACTCTGAACCGCTGTCCGAATTTTTTAAAAAATCTTTCAATTCTTCCTCAGAAGAAAATTTCTTTAAAACCTTTTCAGTTGTATCCGGGCTGGAACACGATACCATAAAAATACCCATAATTAAAATCGTTAAAATACAGATTGCATTTGTTTGTTTCATTTTGAATTTAGCCTCCATTGTTGTAAATTTTCAAGTTAGTTTTTATTATTTTCTAATCATTCCTAAGTTAAGAATTTTCTTTCTTAAAATAGCTGAGTATCAAATAAACAATTATTGCAAATACCGCTCCCAAAAAGAACCATAACGCAATATTCTGCCATAAATGAGTTTGCAAAGCTTTTTCTGCTGCTTCAGCTGCAACTGGCACAGCCCTAACAGAAGATTCTGCCATTTCAGTAGCAGCATCAAACGCCTGCATAGAAGCTTTTCCCATGACTGATGTTGGCTTTTGAATAAAGTTAGTTGTTAACTGTATCAATCCAGCTGCCCCTGCAGTAATCAAAGCAACAGGTAAGATATTCTTTAATTTCTGCTTTAATCCTGAAGTTTTTGTCTTTTTAGGGGCTATTATGATGTATTTATTCGCTAATTTATACCTGTTAACCTCACGGCCTTTTTTGCTGTAATGAAATTCATCTGCATTTACAAGTCCTGAATCCATCAGCTGCTTTAAATTATAATGTATTGTTGATATTGGCAATGACAGTTTATCTGCAATTTCTGATTCTGTAGCATACTCCTTGCTTGCAAGAAAATCAAGAATCTTCTTACAGGATTCATTGCTAATAACATTAGCTATCTTATTTATTTTTTTGTCTTCCAAAGACAATAAAATCAAATTTTTCTTTGCCATAGAAATAAGATTAGTAAAACCTTTATAAATACTTTTCTTAAGCTTCAAATTGATTTGAAGTTAAATATTACATTTTACCAGTAGTGCTTTTAAGATATAGCCTTATTTCATGAAAATTCAAAACATTTTCAGGACACTAAAAATCTTTGATTTTTGCGTGTGAATATTTTTTAGTTTTGTTTTTTGTTATTTTTTTAGTTTTTTAAAATTATAAAAATAAAAAATCATAACACAACTAGGTTCCTCATTAATTGTTATTCTGTTTCTTCTCTATTGGCATTTTTATTATTGGTCATCTTTTTATTAGATAAACTACTAAACCTTACCTGATAACCAAAATCATTTATTATTAACAATCTTTTTAAATTAATCTTCTTTTCCAAAATATATGAAACACAAACTAGTCTGCTTTGATGTTGACGGGACTTTGATAGATAATGTTGAATACTCATGGAGTGTATTCCATGATTTCTTCCAGGTAGACCCAAAAAGAAGGGAAAAGGCAAAAAAAGCATTCTACAGCAATGAAATTTCTTATCTTGAATGGGCTGAGCATGACTTAAACTTATGGATGGAAAAAAATGCAAAAAAACAGGATTTCATTAAGGCAATAAAGCACGCAAACCTCCAACTGATGGAAGGCGCATTAGAGACATTAAGCGAGCTGAAAAAAAGAAATATTAAATTAGCAATAATCTCAGGAAGTATAAGCATTATCTTGGAGCATTTCATCCCTAATTATAAAGAAATTTTTGATGACATCTTCATAAGCTGGATAGACTTTGATGAGCAAGGCAGCATAAAAAAAATAAACGCCACATCTTTTGACATGGACCAGAAATCAGCAGCTTTAAAGCAGATAGCAGAAAGGGAACACTTAAGCTTAAAAGAATGCGTCTTTGTTGGCGACCATGATAATGACCTGAAAATAGCAGAAGAAGCAGGCCTAAGCATAGCATTTAACGCCCATTCTGAAGAATTAAAAAAAATCTCAGATATAACCATAGCAAAAAAGGATTTAAGGGAGATTTTGAAGTATATTTCATGATTTGTCAAAAATCAAGATTTTTGAGAATGCTCATAATTTTCAAGAAAATTCTGACATTTTTATTCTCTCCAAAGCATCATTTAATATTTTTTTATTATCATATTTTTTAATTTTATTTTTTAAAATCC
Source organism: Candidatus Woesearchaeota archaeon (assembly GCA_016784195.1). Lineage (GTDB taxonomy): Archaea > Nanobdellota > Nanobdellia > Woesearchaeales > GW2011-AR4 > BS150m-G64. The sequence continues at coordinate 21,147 of JADHVE010000001.1, forward strand.
TTCCATTATATTTCTTATAATGATTTATTTTTTTTATTAATAATGAAATTGCTCTTGAAATATTATCTATGATTGTAACATTTGCAGATTTTGCTGTTCGTGATAAGGGGTTTAAGTCAACTGTAATGACTTTCTTTCCATTATTTCTCAAAGCCTCACACCTATCTCCATCTTCTAAAGGAACAAATACCACATCAGAGTTTGCAATTCCATCTTTGTTAGCAAATCTTCTGTTATGATCAATTTTTTTCAGGTATTCTGTGTTAGGGAGCAGAACTTCTTTTGCACCTTTTTTAATCAGATGATTTTTAATTTTCCTTTCTCTCATCTTGGAACTATGAAATATATTAACCTCCAGTTTTGCAGGAATTATTTTTGATAGTTTTACCAATTCCTTTGGCACCAACGCAGCTGCATTACCATTAACAGAAACAACAGGCCTTTTTGCTAATAACAACAAGGCAGCAGCAGCCTCAATAGCTTCAACAGCAAATTTATTTGTTTTCTCTCCAATCAGATAATCAAAAGCTTCCCCCCTTCCATGTGCTATCAGCCCATGCTCAGAAGTTATCCCTTTTTTTACTCCATCCACTATCAAGTCTCTTGTTTTTAAAGATATATATCTCGGATGTGATTTTGGAACTGTCATAACAAACAAGCCCTCTTATCTGCTATTTTAACCATTCTGCAGCCTTTAAATCTTTTGTCACTGAAAACAGCATTCCCTAGCATTATCATGCTGGCATTTCCATTGTTTTTTTCAATTGTCTTAATTACATCTTTTATTTTTTCATCTTTTAATAACCCGCTATCCACGGCAAATTCTTTAGATATGCTTATTAGTTTGTTTAATTGAGGTTTTTTTAATGATTTTATCTTTTTTAATGAATTGATTCCTGCTTGGTTTATTTTATTTTTAATTTTTTTATTTGTGATCATCTTTTTTGTGTCTAACCTACTAAAGACTTTATAGTAGATTTTTTTATTTTTAATATTCAATCTTTTAACTTTGAATTTATAGCTGGGTTCATATTTTATCAAAAAGCCGCCATAGTATTGGTTAATCACATCTCCCAGGCCTGTTTTGTTTTCAACCTCTGCAATGTGGGCGATTTTTGCCGGTTCTTTTTTCAATTTTAATAATGCATTTAGCGCATATGCTGTTGCTAATGCAGACGCTCCGCTTATTCCAAAACCGCAGCTTAAAGGCAATTGGGATTTAATCCTTATTTCAAGATTTTCATTGTTTTTGTTTAATTTTTTGACAACTGTTTCAACAGTGGGGAATTTTATTTTTTTGTTGTTGAAATAAAGGGTTACTTTATTTTTAATCTTTTTTGATTGTCTTTTTTTAATAGTTATTTTTTTTATTGATACTGTAACTCCTTTATTAACAGTAAAACCCATACCTAAAGAGCCTTTCTTAGAAGAATTTTTATTATCCACAATAGAAAAAATACAGCTGATGTTTGCAGGAGCAAAAGCCTTAACCATTTACAACCTCTTTTTTATCTCATCCAGAACTTTGTTTCCGATAATTCTCTTATCTGCTAATTTAAGATTGTTGATATTTTTTTCTTTGTCAACAATAATTACTTTGTTTGTCTCTACATCAAAGCCCGCATTTGCGTTGCCTATGTCATTTGCAACAATCAAATCAGCGTCTGCGCTTTTTAATAAACTATAGCTTCTTTTTATCAGTTCTTCCTCAGTAACATTATACTCTGCCTTGAATCCTACTAGGAATATATTTTTATTTATATTCTTAATTTTTTCAAAAATCTTTGTTGTCGGAGTTAGTTCCAGATGCAAATCCTGGCTGCTTTTGATTTTCTCATTAATTTTGTTGTTTAATTTAAAATCTGAAACAGCAGCAGCATGAACTATTACATCATTATTCAGGTTTTCTTTTATTTTATCAAATAAGTCCTTTACTGAATAAATTGTTATATCCTTGATTCCAAAAAACATTGGCTCAACTGAGTCTTTTCCCCTTATCAAGGTAACTTCTGCTCCTCTTTTAGCAGCTTCCTCAGCCAGATAAACACCTTGTTTTCCTGAGCTTTTGTTTGTGATGACCCTAACCGGGTCAATATCTTCAATAGTTGCTCCTGCTGTCACTAAGATCTTTTTTCCTTTTAGGTCATTTCTTTTTCCTAAAACCGATTCTGTTTTTTCAATAACCTTGTCAAAGGTTGCTAAACGTCCAATGCCATGATAACCGCAGGCTAAAACACCTTTCTCAGGATTAACAAACTCATAGCCTATTTTCTTCAATTTAGAAACATTCTCCTGCATTGCCTGATTATACCACATCTTCACATTCATCGCAGGGCAGATAATAACTGGAGCCTGGGTTGCCATTACAGTGCTGCAAATAAGAGTATCTGCTATGCCATTAGCAATCTTTCCGATTGTATTTGCAGTACACGGGCAGAGCAGGATAATATCTGCTTTATCGGCGAGAGAGATGTGTTTCATTTCTTTGTCATTCTTTAAATAATCTCTGAAGTCCATACCTGGAGCGAATTGCTCAAAAGAAACGGGGTTGCCGGATGCTTTTTCAAATTCTTCCGGGTCAACTAAGTGAGTTGCATTTTTGCTCATCAGAACATCAACATTAGCACCTTTTTGTTTTAGGATTTTTATTAGCTCTAAGTCCTTGTAAGCAGATATGCTTGATGCAATTCCTAATACAATATTTTTGTTTTGAAGCATTTTATCAATTTTTAATTTTCAATTAATTTAAAAATTTTTGAATTTTTTTTTCAATGAATTTTTTATCAATTAATCTTTAATGAAAACTAAATTCATCTGTAGGAAACTTTCCTTCCTTAACCTCTTTATTGTACTGCCTAAAAGCCTTTCGCATTTCTTCAGCAATATTTGCATATCTTTTGACAAACTTTGGTTTGAATTTCTCAAACAAGCCCAAAATATCATGCATAACCAAAACCTGCCCGTCGCAATAAATCCCTGCGCCAATCCCTATTGTTGGTATTGAAATCTCTTCAGTAATCTTCTTTGCCAGCTCCAAAGGAACACATTCTAGAACTATAGCAAAACAGCCTGCTTTCTCAAGTTCTTTAGACTCTTCAATTATTTTTTCAGCATCCTCTTCTGCTTTCCCCTGAACCTTAAAGTCAGTTACAGTCTGAGGAGTTAATCCAATATGTCCCATAACTTCCATACCTTCTTTAACCAATGCCCTGGCAATTTTATGTTGATTCTCAATCTTAATACAGTCAGCTCCAGCCTCAATCAATTTTCTTGCATTTTCAACAGCATCTTCAAGATTATCATAACTGCCTACAGGCAAATCCCCTACCAATAAAGATTTTTTAACAGCCCTTCCAACTGCTTCTGTATGCCTTATCATATCATTCATGGTAACTCTTAAAGTATTCTCATACCCTAAAACAACCATTCCTAGACTATCGCCTACTAAAATCATATCTACCACACCGTCCATTATGTTTGCAGTAGGAAAATCATAAGCTGTCAACATGCTTATCTTCTCCTCTCCTTTCATTGATTTTATTTTATCTATTTTTATTTTCATATTTAATGGAGAAACATTTTTTCATTTAAAAGCTTATTCTTTCTCTTGCTCTAGTAAAACCTCTGCCATTAATTGTCATTGAGCTCAAAATTTCTTCATAAGGCTATAGAGGAGTATATATCTGAAAAATCAAACAACATTATACATATTTAATTTTTCTACTACCTCCAAGTATACTAGCTGAACATATGTTCAGGTGCAGCGAACTAGAGGAGTTTACCAGAACCATAACAAGAAAATTTTTTATATTACCTAAGAAGATTGGTTAATATAGCTTATTAAGTAAACAACCTACAATATTCCTCATGCTGGGCAGTAAAATAATGAAGTTAACCTTACTATGAAAACCAGAATTGTTAAACTAATTTATCAGTATGAGCCTAACAAAAATTTAATTAAAGTTTCTATCTCCAAGATTCCTATCTCAAAAGCATGTTTCACAATATACGGTGCAGTAGATTTCTTTTTGCGTAATATATTTTTAAAGTCAAAATTTAAAACATCTTTTAAGCCAGTTACAAATAAAATTCTATTAGGTGATATAATAAACCTCCATAATGATACGGGAGTAAAAGATATATCTAAAATAAACTCTATGACCAATCAAATAATTTCTGGAAAGGATGTTTATAATACTAATGGGCTGCCTAATATAAGGCTAGTTAAAACTAAGGATAGCCATTGGGTTTTATTCGATGGGCACCATACTATGCTTGCGTATATGTTTGCAGGGAGGAAATATCTACATGAAACGCCGCATTTGATAGTTGAAGGCGGAATAACTGAGTATGCTTCAGACAAAGAAATTAATATATTTTTTGGAGAACACAAATCTAAATTAAAGAATGATGATTGGAGAAAATACGTAATTAATTGGCAGGCTCAAAAAGAAAAACAACTCTGTAATCGTATTCAAAAAAATATGAAAGAGCTTTTTGAATCCTTATCTAAGAAATTTCTAAGCTTGAACTGATTATTCACCAACGGTCTACAACTAGCCCTCTTCCAACAAAACATTTTATCTTTCTGATGCCAAACATTACAAAAGACATTGCCCTGTGGCTTCCATCTTCTATATCATATGGTGTAATTTCATATCCAAAACCCAGATTTGTCCTAGCCCATTGATCCATTTTTACCCGCCTTGTATTAGGTCCTTTTGCTGTGACCATAATTGGATAAAATTTAAAAATTAAATCAGCATGCTTCTTTTCAAGGACAAACCTTCTTAATGACCTCTCAGGGAGATTGGGCTTCATAGGCCGTTTAAACTTATGCGTATCTTTTATAATGTCCACAATTTTTTCTTTAGTGTCTAAGAGATTTCCGGATGTAGTAAATCTGTCAATGCCTCCAAAGGAAGGCCATACCCCTAAATCTTTTGCATCAATTGTTTCAACACTCCATTTGCATGTGTTCAATCTTTTAAGCCTGTTTTTGTCCACAATAAGATTATCCAACTTTTTAAGAGAAAACTTAGAAACTTCATTATACTCCCTCATATATGCCTTAATTAGAATTTTTCGGTCTAGCCTAAATTTTTTAGCTGCATCTAAAGTATCTTCAAATCTATTAGCAAGGGTAAAGGTTCTTTTTAGTGTAGTCAATAATGGTTCTTTTCGGTTATAAACATGCCGCGAATTTTCAATTTTTTTTACTAATCCCTTATTATTTCCATTATCTATAGTAGTATTTAAACTAGCTAGGATTTCATTTATTTCGGAGGAGTTATCTAATTTGATATCCCTCTTCTTTTTTAATCCCTTTAGCTGTACCATACTTAAAATGTCAAAGTAAATTTTTATTTTTAGTAAGTATTATTGTGAATATTCAACTTTAAAAATTTTAAATTAGAGAACCACTTTATAATTTTATCGGTTTATTCAAAAGGAATGATAAAATAATCAATTGGGCAAATAAAGCTTAAAAATGATTATAAAAAAACAAAGGCAATGTAAATTAAACTCTCAAGACTAAAGATTTAAATAACCATAATAAGGATAATATGACTGGGGTTAGGCTTATTGTTGGCCTCAAAATACCTCCTACAATATATGCTTAATGCGCTACAATTATCAAAACTTTTTTGTGTATCCTTACTGGGATATTTCTGCAAAGCAGCTTTTTTTCAATCCTTTATTTCTTCCATGCTTAATCTTGCAAGCAAATAAGATATTGTAGATTCTGCTCCCTGATTAAGGTTGATTGATGACTCGCCAATGCCATCATAGCAGCCGCCAGTAGTCTCGTCATAAACAGACTGCTTCAAAAAATTTTCCCCTAGAAACCAATGAAATGCTGTTATTGCATTTTCTTTATATTTCTCGTTTTTTGTTATTTTGTATGCTAAAACAAGTGTCTGGACCATTGAAGCTGTATCCACCGGCTGCTGATCAAAATAAGCCCTGTTCTCATTTTTTAGATACCAGCCCTTATGACCTATAGGCATAAATATTTTATCTTTAAAAGTAATTGAGCTTAGAAAGTTAAGAGTTGATTCTGCAATTTCTAAATATTTTTTGTTATTGGTTGCTAAATAAGCGTAAAAAAGGGCTTCTGGGAGCTTGCTGTTTGAGTAAGTCAGGTATTTTTCAAACCAGATCCAGTCATCAGAGGCACTATTTTTGTACAATGAAACCAAGTGCTTTGATAATTTAGTTATCTTAGTAATGTTTTCAGATGAGCTTTTAAATTTGTTGTAAAAATAGAGTCCAAGAATTATAAATGCGGCTGCTCTTGGAGACTTAATATTATCTGTTACATTTAATGAGCTAAGAAATATTTTTTCAGCCTTATCTTTAATTTCGTCTTGAATATCTTCTGTAGATAAAAGAAATCCAAGTGACCACATTGCCCTCCCATAAGCATCTTCAGACCCATGCTTTAAATTTATTTTTTTATTTATATCAACAAAATTAAGCAGCTTTCCATCACTTTGCTGGACATATTTGATAAAATCAAGGTATATGTTTATTGATTTTAACCTAGCATCATTTTTGAATACTGAGTAGTGCATGCAGGAAACTATCATTGCCCTTGCGTTATCGTCTAAGGTGTATCCTGAACCCTTATCTCGTGTTGTATTGTTAGAAAACTGGATAACTCCAAAGTTGTCTGTGATTTTTATAAGGTGTTTCAATCTAATTTTTGGGAATATTTTTTCATAGTTTTCAGATAATCTCCCATACTTATCAAATGTTTTCATATAAGCTAAAGCAACATTTGGCCAGGTCATATGTCTTGTGCGGGTGTATGCATTTATTTCTATGTTCTTTTTCAAGGAAGCATCTGACAATAATCGCAATATCCCATCTGCAAACGATTTTGGATTGTTAAACTCAGCTAAAATGCCTTTCCCTTTGTCAAGAGCTTCTTTTGCATGTAAAAATGGTGTTGAAATGCAGGCTCTGCCGCAGCCCATTGCATAGGACAATGTTCCGCTTACTGCCTGATCAGGGTTGTTATTTGAACAAATGTAAATATCAGCTGCTTTAAGGTATTTTATTATCTCGCTTAAGGTTACATATTTATTATAGAATTTTACGTTTTTATGAAGGCCCAGCTCCGCTACCTTTTTTTCAAGAAAGTTTCTATAAGATTCTCCTTTCTCTTTTCTCACAACAGGATGGGTTGCACCAATTATAATATACAAAATATTTGGGAATTTTTTAACAACTTCAGGCAATGCATCAATTACAGATTCGTATCCTTTGTTTGACCCCATCAGTCCAAATGATACAAGAAGGATTTTGTTTTTATATCCAATTTTTTCTTTTTCCTTTTTGCTGTCAGTAAATGGAGCAGTAGGTATTCCATGAGGAATAACCTTAATATCATTTTCAATACCATACTCATCCCTTAAAATTTCAGAGGCATTGTTCGTCATTACAACAAAACAGGCGGTTTTTCTTGCAATAGACTGGACTACTTTCTTCATTTTATCATTCGGTTTTGGAAGCACTGAATGTAAAGTTACAATCATTGGCTTCTCCATTATTTCCATAAAAGGAATAAGATAGTCTCCATATTGCCCTCCAAAAATGCCAAATTCATGCTGTATATTGACTGCTTTTATTGAATTATTTTTGTTTATCTTTTTTGCTGTATCTATATACTCCTGTATGTTTGAGTCATCCATGTCAAAAAGAACATCTTCAGAGTAATTGTAAATATTAGTTGCGTTTTTGTTCATTGCAACTATCTTTGATTTTATTTTGGGGGTGAATTTTTTATCTATTGCAGATGTCAAATCTTTTGTAAATGTAGCTATACCACATTCTCTTGGTGGAAAAGTTCCCATAAATAAAATCCAATGATTTTTTTTCTTTTGATTCATTACATGTAAAGGATACATTGCACTTCAGTGCAGGAGTTAACCTTTCCTCCATAAATTATTTCTAGCATCTTAAACTAAGATTGAGCGTGAGAGAATTTTTGTGCTCAATTTCGGTTATTAAGGAGTAGAATTTGATTTATTAGACTTCCCATTTTTTTCTAGTTCATCAACGAGTTCATCAATATTTATAGAAACTGCAGCAATTCTTTGGTCAGCAGCCCCGTAATAAATATAGAGCATTTTGTCAAAAACCGCAGCTCCAGTAGGGAAAACAACTTGATTTATGTTTCCTTCCTTCTCCCATGCTTCTTCTGGAGAGAAGATTGGATTTTTAAGGCGGCCTATTAATTTGGTTGGATCTTTTTTATCCAGCAAAACTGCCCCTGCTCGGTATATTTTCCCTTTATTCATATCGTCTACTGCATGATATATCATAAGCCACCCTTTATCGGTTTCAATAGGCGGGCATCCTCCCCCAATATTCCTCGATTCATACCAGTACTTTGATTCAAGAACAACATAATCACATAATCTTTTCAGGTATTTTTTCCAGAAAGATAAAGTCAATTCTTCAAAATTATTAAAATAAATAACCTGTATATCAGGAAGTATACGGTGGAGCATAGCAAACTTTCCATTAATTTTCTTTGGAAATAAACAAGCATCTTTGTTCCAGAGTATAGCATCTTTTCCAGCAATATCCTTAAAACGTGATTCAAATAAAAAGTATCTCTCCTTTAGCTCTTTCTTGCATGAGCGGAATATATCTTCTGCTTTATCATATGTTATTTCAGGAGAAATTACCCCTTTTTTCTCCCATTTTTTAAGATCTTTACTTGTTGCATAAGCTATTCTAACATCTTTCCCGTCATAAGCAATATAAGTCATGTAATAGGTTCCATTAAGAAAAACAACCCTTGGATCCTCTAAATTCTTTTCATATTCAAATTCCGGAAAGAGTAAAGGTTTTTCGGATCTTTCAACAACCTTTAAAGGGCCATCCAGCTTACAATAACCAATAGTTGAACGGTTGTCTTTATCCCAGGCACGATAAAACATATGCACATACTTTCCTTCTTTGATACAGGCAGGGTTAAAAACTCCCTTATTTTCAAATTTCAGTTTAGTAGGTTCTAAAATAATACCTTCTCTTTTAACAGTTAACATAAAAATAAATTTTATTAATTGATTTATAAATTATTTGGTTTCTAGGGGCTAAAAAATTTTTCCGTGATGATAATTCTATGAGTTGATATTTCTCCTTATGGATGAATTCTATTTAAAATCCCCCGGAAACGTTCTTGTAGTCAGAAATAAAAAGAATAAATATCTCCTTTTCGTCGGTAGTTATTAGTACAAAAACAAAAAAAAAATATTTACGATGAAAGCAATACAAAAGGGTTTTTAGGAGTCAATATAGGCCCATTGCTAGAAATTGCTGAGACTTAACCTACACTAAAGTCTCGCACCTTCTTAATAGTATCAAACCACAAACAATATAAATAAACAAAAACTTATTCAATAATATGAAAGTTGAAGAATGGTTTGAAAAAAACAAGATTAAATATAAAAGCTTCTCAAATATTAAAAAGCTGGTAGAATTAAAGAAAAAACAAAAATTAACCATCAGCTTATGCATCCCATCATATAACGAAGAGGCAACCATTGAAAAAGTAATCACAGTCTTAAAGACAAAATTAATGGACAAATACAAGCTTCTTGATGAAATTGCAGTAGTAGACAGCAACAGCACAGATAATACATTAGAAGTAGCAAAAAAAGCAGGTGCAGATACATACAAGGCATCTGATCACTTATTCAAAAAAGGAAATATAAGGGGCAAAGGAGAAAACTTATGGAAAGCCCTGTACTTGTTAAAAGGAGATATAATCTGCTGGGTGGATGCAGACATTAAAAACATACATCCTAGGTTTGTTTACGGAACAGTAGGCCCGTTGCTGACAAACCAAAAAATAAGATATGTTAAGCCATTCTACCAAAGGCCGTTGAAAGTCGGAGATAAAATACAGCCATTAGGCGGAGGCCGTGTAACCGAACTGACAGTAAAGCCTTTGTTTAATATGTTTTTTCCGCGATTATCGGGCTTTATCCAGCCATTAAGCGGAGAAGGCGCTGGAAGACGCGAAACTTTAGAAAGAATACCTTACTTTACAGGCTACGGTGTAGAAACAGGCATGCTGATAGATTTAGTAAAAAAATTTGGCCTTAACTCAATAGCCCAGGTTGACCTGCACAAGCGCGTTCATCGCAACCAGGAATTATCCAGTTTAAGCAACATGGCATTCACGATTCTGCAGGTAGCAGCCAAAAGAGCCAACACTTTAGGCAAGCTGGTTTTAGTCAACAAAATAAGAAACAAACACAGGGTAATAGAAAGAAGGGGTGGAGAATACCATTTAAAGTCCAAAATAATAGCTGAAAAACAGCGCCCACCAATGATAACCATAAAAAAATACCGAAAAAAATTCAAAAAAGAGCCTAAATGGGTTTATGCTTAACCAAACTTATTTAAATAACCAAATTAAAAATTTCTTATGCAGAAAATCATCTTCACAGATTTAGACGGCACTTTGCTCAATCACAGCACTTATTCTTTCAAAAAAGCAATGCCTGCCTTAAAGCAGATAAAAAAAAATAAAATTCCTTTGATAATCTGCACTTCTAAAACTAAAGCAGAGATTGAGTATTACAAAAAAAAGCTAAAAAACAGCCATCCTTTTATTTCTGAAAACGGAGGAGCAATTTTTATTCCAAAAAATTATTTCAATTTTGATTTCAAGTACAATAAAAAAGATAAAAATTATTATATTATCGAATTAGGAACAGATTATAAGAAATTATTAAAAACAATAAAAAAGATAAAAGACCAAGGAATAAAAATTGTTAATTTCAAAAACATGTCTTTGAAAGAAATCTCAAAAGATGCAAATTTGTCTCTAACTAAAGCAAAATTGGCAAAAAAAAGAGGTTATGATGAACCATTTAAAATCATAGATAAAAAAGATGAAAGTAAAGTTATAAAAATAATAAAGCAGAATAATCTTAGATTCACTAGAGGGGGCAGATACTGGCATGTAATTGGCAACAACAATAAGGGCAAGGCAGTAAATATCCTCCAAGTATTATTTAAAAGACAATTCAAAACCATAAAAACATATGCTTTTGGAGACTCAAAAAACGATTTCAAAATGCTTGATGTCGTTGACGAGTCTTATCTGGTCCAGAATCCAGATAGAAAATATGCTTCCAAAAAATATAAAAAATCAAAAGGCATAGGCCCACAAGGCTGGAACAAAATAGCATTAAAAATTGCCATAAAAAATAATAATAAAAATTAAAAAACACTAACAAAAAACATCCCATAGAGCACAAACAGAAGCACAATCAGTTGTGAACTTGGTTGTGTTAATTTTTATTAATTAAAATTTTTTATAATAAAAAAACAAAACTAAAAAATATTCAAATAATTGTGCACTGTAATAGAGCCCACCGGTTAAAAATAAAAATTTTAAAATAATAATTAAAATTTAATCAAATAGGTGTTTTAAAATAGTAGACAAAAAAAAGGCAGAGAGGATTTATAAAAAAAGTATAGAAGTTCTAAGGAAAGTCCAGTTAAAAAACGGTGGCTGCTTAGCCACGTCAAAAGGAGAACGCTACCCTTATATCTATCCAAGAGACCATGCAGTATGTATCTTAGGATTTATTTCAGCAGGCATGCATAAAGAAGCAAAGAAAGCATTGGATTTTGTGCTTAAAGGCCAGCTTGACAGTGGAGCTTTTCCTCAAAGATATGATGCAAAAGGAAACGATGCTTCCTACAAGCCAATACAGATTGATGGCACTGGCCTGATTATATACTCTTTCACTAAATATGTCCTGGCAGTAAATAATGAAAAATTTCTTGATATGAACTGGCATAAAATACAAAAAGCAGTCAATTACATCAAGCAAAATTTCCATGAAGACAAAAATCTTATTTACACTCCAAACTCGATCCATGAATTTCCTCCAATGGAGCGGGGCTTAGAGATATGGGCTAATAGTGTTTGCTGCGCCGCAATCAAAGAACTATGTGAAGTAACAAAAAAATATAAAAAAAATAACCGGGAATGGGCAGAATTAACCCACCAGATACAGTCGGGAATAGAAAAGTACCTATGGAATTCCCGGGTAAATTATTTTATAAAAGTTATAAGGATTAAAGAATCTAGTTCTGTAGATATTGACATAGATGCTTCCCAATTGGCATTATGTGAGTTCGGAATCATTTCGGATAACGACAAAAGAATGAAGTCCACCATAAAAAAAATGGAAAAAGACCTTTGGAATAAGCAATTAGGGGGGCTGTGTAGATATCATAAATACGAAGGAAGGAATAACGGCGGCTGGGGACCCTGGCCTCATTTCACTTTAATGCTCTGCAGGCATTTCATAAGGCTGAAAAATAAAAAAAAAGCAGACAAATGTCTGGACTGGGTTTTAAAAATTGCCTATAAGGGCATGCTGCCTGAGCATATTTCAACAGTTTCAGAATTTGAAGAGTACGTAACAGACTTTACAGAAGCAGGCTTGCTGAGGAAAGACAGGCTTATCTTAATAGGGAATGCAAGGAAACACCCCATGTTTAAGAAAGGCATAGCCTACATAACAATACCTCTTGCATGGCCTCATGCAGAATTTATTATAACCTGGAATTTATACAAGAAAGTTTTTTAGAGGATTGAAAGTTACTTCTTTAACTTTAAGCCAACCCTACTGCTCAAAATATAACCTAGATCAAAAAACAATATAGCTCCAAACAAGGAAAAATTCCAGATTATAAAAGAAATAATCAGAGCAGAAATCTCTAAAAAAGGCCTTAACTCTAATATTTTTCTAATATTTTTATTTATTTTTATCTTATTTGGCTTTTTTAATAATTGATTTTTTAATAATGGCTTTCCTTCTGCAAAATCACTCAGCATCTCATCCAAAAAAGCAGCAGTAAAAAAAATAACCAAAAACAAAATATTTACTCTGCCTAGGCCCAAAATCACTACAAAGACCAAAGCAGAAATTATTCCGGCTATATGGGCCTTAGTGTCTATCTTTCTTGCCAATATCAAAGCAAAAACAGTTCCAATCCACAAACTCGCAATTAAATTGTAATTGCTGATAACATAACCCATAAGCAGTCCATAAATAACAGCAAAAACAAACTTGTCAAATTTAAACAGTCTCAATCCATCATCTTCTATCAAATCAACTAATTTAGTTGATATGCCTGTTAAAAAAGAGATTATCAATAAAAGGGTTAATTCAATCATTTTATTATTCTCATTATCAATAAATTTACAAAAAACCGCAAATAACTAAAGGAAATATTATTGTTGCATCTCCTTCAACATAAGCATAATTCCCTTCTTCATTTATCTTTGACCACGAAACAGCCTCTTTTGGCCTTGCTCCTGACAAACTTCCATCATACTCAGTGCCTGTTGAAATATAAACTACATAGTCCAAGCCGTCCCTTAATATATTTACTCCGATTGTATGGTGCTTAGCTATTCCTCCGCCTAAGATGATTGCTCCTGTTTTATCTGCCTCTAAAACCCTTTTTCCAAGATTTTCCATGTCTGCTGTAACATCAATACCAAACTCCTTAAATTTTTGTTTAAAGAAATATAAATTTAAGCCTAAAGCTCCATCTGTGATGCCTGGGCAGAAAATTGGAATCTTATTTTTTGTAGCCCAATATAAAATTGAATTTTTGTCTTCAACTTCTTTGCCAAGCTCAAAAATCAATTCTGTTGGAGAGATTAATCTTTTATTTTTAATTTGCCTAGCATACAGTTTCTTAAAAAAAGGCATTAGCTTATCTTCTAAAAGAGTATACCTATCATCAGGAACAAAAATGTTACCAATCCGGTTAACTCCTTTTTTATCCAGTTCTTTGTCATCAGCATCAAAACTTCCCAATAAAAACGGTTTTTCAGTCTTAATCAGGTCTTCCTCAATACTTCCTGCGCTGGTTATCAGGACATCAACAAACTTTTCTTTTACCAGCTGTGCAATGATCTCCCTTAATCCGCTGCTTACCATATTTGATGTAAAGCTAAGGAATACTACTGCTTTGTTTTCCTTCATTTTCTCAATAATCTTTACTGCTCTATTCAACTGTGTAGCCTGAAACCCGATATTTTCCATACCTTTAACTAACTCAGTTATCTTTGTATTCTTATTCAATTTCATTCCTTTTATCTCTTTCATTTTTAATCAATCAATTTTTTAACCATCGAGTTATATTCTACTTTAACAATTATTTGTTTATTAGCCTGTTATATTCTTTATCTATTTTTTTGTTTAAAAGTATAAAAATAAAAAATATCAACTCAACTAATGTTCACAACTAGTTGTGCTTCTTTTTGTGCAGTATGAGTTATTTTTAATTATTTTTATTATTGGAAACTTGTTTATTGAATTGTTTTTAATGATTAATGTTTATTAATGGATGGGAAGGTATTGGCAATTTTCAATACTACTTTTTAATAATTGACAAAATAAAAATTTATAAAATAAACATAACAGCTTAATAGAAAAATTATTTTATGACCCATTCATCCTTACAAAATCCATAACAGCAAAAAATTCAACAATATTTATAAAGATTTTCTTTTTTATTGACTTTATGCTTATAGATATACACTGCCATCTGGATCATCCCTCATTTAATGGCAAAACTGAAGAAATAATAAACAATGCTGAACAAGCAGGCTTAAAGATAATATTAACAGCAGGCATCAACCCTGAAACAAACAGGAAAACCCTGGAATTAGCAGGAAAATTTGATATTGTCAAGCCTGCACTGGGCATCTATCCGGTAAAAACATTACAAAAAGAGATAGAATCAGGAGAATATCCTCTAAAAAAGAATATTTTTGATATTGACGAGGAAATAGTATTTATAAAAAAAAATAAGGATAAGATAACTGCAATTGGGGAGTGCGGTTTAGATTACTCTCAAAATGAAAATTCTGCTGAACAAAAAAAACTCCTTGAAAAACTGATAAGCTTGGCAGAAAAGATAAACAAGCCAATAATAATACATTCAAGAAAAGCAGAATCCGATTGCATAGATCTCTTAGAGTCTTCTAAACTAAAAAAGGTGTTAATGCATTGCTTTTCCGGGAAAAAGAAATTAGTTAAAAAAGCTTCGGACTTAGGATATTATTTTTCTATACCTGCAAATGTTGTCAGGGCCCAAAACTTCCAACTCATGGTAGAAGAATTAAACATAAACCAGTTATTTTGCGAAACAGACTCCCCCTACCTCAGTCCGTTTAAGGAACAAAGAAATGAGCCCGCATTCATACTAGAGTCCTATAAAAAAATAGCAGAAATAAAAAAGATGGATTTAAAAGAAGTTATTAATAATATTTATATGAATTGGCAGAATGTGTTTAATTAGATTCCACGTAATTTTTCTAATTTTCTAGCAATTTCTTTTAATACAGTTTTGTCTTTCACACCGCCTAATTTTTTTCTTACGTAATCTATTGAGTTATACTTAACATTATGAGAATTAAGCGTTACAGTTTTACTTCCAATTTTTACTGTAATCAACTTTTCTTTCACTTTATAATCTGTCACAGATTTGTTTCTTTTACTAAAGAATGCATAATCTGTTATCTTATCTTTAGGAGACTCAAAAAACAAGTCTCGTTTAGAATCAATCTTAGGATTATTATAACCGCTAGCAGCAATCAGTTCTAAACCAGAACGAACTGTAAAAAACTCTCTTATTTTTTCTACAGCATTATCATAAAAGGTATCAATATAATTCTTAATTTGGTTATAATCCATTTTGACAAGACATTAAGAAATATGAACTATATTTAAACCTTTCTTTTTTTACTCTTCTAACATAGTACCAATTCAAGAAATAGTAATATCTTTATTTAACGAAGTAATGAACCCTTTGTTTGTGTCATTTAAAACAATCCTGATATGTCTTTCAAGATCCAAATCATAGTATGTTTGAGGGGTTAAGCTGATTCTTCCAGTCTTTTTTGTTCCTGATTCGATGCCTGAGCTATAAGTCCAGTCTCCTCTGCTCCGGGTTTCATAAACATCCTCACTTTCTGAATCATAAATATAGACATTCACAAAAGGCTTTAAAGTATAATTCTTTCCATTGTCAATAGTAAAAACAATTTCACTTATTTTGCCTTTATTATCTCCTTCAATAGCTTCATCATAAATTTTATCAATAGATAATGTAATCTTCCCGGAAAGATTTACTTCTTCTTTTTCTACAGTTTCATTCTTCTCTTCAATAGCCTTCTCAGCAACTTCTTCCTTAACCTCTCCAGTATTGTTTTCTTCACTTTCATTTAATTCACTAATAACAATCCCTCTCAATTCATCCTCCCCTTTTGCTTCAGAACTTTTACTTATATGCTCATAAAAGCTCAAATCAACAATAATAAATATTGATAGGAATATGATTAATCCAATAAGAATTGGCCTTTCTGGTGTACCTCTAGGCTTGTTAAAATTAAATCTAGGCTCAGGATTGATATGTTTTGAGAAATCTTTTACTGGAGGCCTTTCTTTCATTTCTCCTTTGAATTTTATATGCTCCCTAAGCTCACTCATTTGCTCTTTAAGTTCCTTTATCTCATCTCTACTACTTCTTTCTTCAGG
Source organism: Candidatus Woesearchaeota archaeon (assembly GCA_016784195.1). Taxonomy (GTDB): domain Archaea; phylum Nanobdellota; class Nanobdellia; order Woesearchaeales; family GW2011-AR4; genus BS150m-G64. The sequence continues at coordinate 37,754 of JADHVE010000001.1, forward strand.
CTCATCAAACTTTTGTCTATCAAACTCTCTCTGAGCCTTTTTTTTCATTTCATCAGGGGAATAATTTTCATCGTCTCCAAAATTAAAGTCCTTGAAAATGTCATCTACTTTTTCATCAACCATTTTAAAGTAACTAATTTTACAATTAGTATTTAAAATTTTTGAAAATTATAATTATAATGATAAGTATAATGTCAAGATAAGCCGCCATTTATTGGAGCGGCAAAGTTCTTCGTAAGACCTATGACATCTTATCTTGAAAGTATAGAAAAATATTTATAGTGGCAAAATAAAAATAAGAATATGAAAGTTACAATAGACACCAAAGAGGATTCTCCAGAAGAAATAAAGAACGCCATAAAAATACTCTCTTCTTTAGTGGGGGAAAAACCCCGCACCAACCAGCCAAACATATTTGAAGATACTTCTCCAGAAGTAAACACTTCACAAAGTATGCCTACACAAGGAAATATTTTTGGGAATATGTTTAATGATCCAAAAACAGAAGAGCCAGATGATGAAGTTAAAGAAGAAACAAAAACAGAAATCAAAGATGAGCCATATATTTCAGAGTATTATTAAACCTCAATTATCTTTCCTTTCTTCCCAACATTAATAACTCTCGTTTTTCCAATCTTTTCTTCAATACCTTCTGCCTCATGAACATGGCTGCAAAGCAGGATATCAGGCTTAAGATTATCAATAGCTTTCTTCACTCCCCCGCTGCCTGGAAAAAACTGGGTAAACTTTTCCATTTTGCTCCCTTCAGGATGCACATGAGTAACCATTATTTTTTTCTTCAGATATTTTATCTTTTCAAAACCCTTCTTCAATAAGCCATAAATCTCATTTTCATCCAGCTGAAACAAGCCAATATTGGCTCCGCCAGCACCGAAAATGCCTACATCCTTATACCTGACAGAATAACCATGAAGATTCTTTACACCATAAAGCTCAGATAAAAAATCAGCTGTTGCAATAGTCTCATGATTCCCAGGAATCAGAATTACTTTTTCCTTTCTTTTAACAAACGGACCGATTAAATTTTCAGTTGAAGTATCTCCAAAAGTCAAATCTCCGCATAAAACCACTAAATCAACATTTTCCTTTTTTGCTTTTTCAGCTAGTTTTTTTGCAAGAGAAGTATCCCCATGCAGGTCGCCAGCTGCCAATATCTTCAGTTTCTTGTTCTTTGTATTTTTTTTATCAGCCATAACTAATAAAAAGAAACCTTAATTTAAAAACATTTCTATCGGTCAAGAACTAGGGGTTCTTGAACACACTGGAAATTCAATTTGAATTTCTTGGTGTCTCAACTACCATTCCCTTTGTCAAATTTACAATCTTAGAAGGACTTCCTTTTTTCTCACCATCATAAACTATAAAATCAACACTCCCTTTAATACTTCCATCCAAATCTTCCACAGAAGTCATAAACTCATTCTTTGTTTTATTTACTGATGTTGTTATTATGGGGACATCCAGCCATTTTATAAATTCACTGAACCAGTTATCAGGTATTCTGACGCCTAATGTGTCTAAGCCGTTATTAACATCTTTGGAAATGCAGTCCATGTTTTTTAATTTGAAGATCAGGGTTAGTGGCCCTGGAAGTTTATTTAGCCATCCCATCCCTTTATCATTAACATGGCAATTCTCCAGGATCCATTCTTTTGAAGGGGCAATAACAGAAAAAGGGTTTTCATAGCTTTCTTTTATGTCTCTTATCTTTTTCACAGCCTCTGCCCTCAAGGCATTACATCCTAAGCCATAAATAGTATCCGTAGGATGTATAAAAATTGTGCCTCTTGAAATTTTTTCAGAAATATACCCGTTCTCTATCTCGCATTCTTCCTTTGTGAGAATCCTCATAAAAAGAGATAATACAAAACTCTATAAAAACTTTATGTTTCAAAATCAAAATTTTTAATGTTCTCTCTTCTCACGCTCTGTTGAAAATTAAAGTCCTCTAAAAATTCTATCTTTTCCAGATATTCCCCCCAGTCAATAAACCTTTTTTTGAAAAACATTTTATGCCTCCAAATAACCCATCATAAAGCCCTGCTCTTCAGCGCTTATTCCATCTCCTTCAACATAATCTTCCATGCCTTTCTCAGTATAGATATCTTTTCCTTCTTCCATCTTATTCACCTCTTTTAATTGTTTAAATTATTACTCCTGCCAAATGTTATAACCACCCATCACTAAATTGAAAATCAAAACTTTTAATCTTTGTCTTTAATGTTAAATCCTTTATTTGCTTGTAAAACAAGATTTCTATGTCCTTATTGTTTAGTTCCATTTCTCATCACCTGAATTTTTTAAAAAAATTTGGGGCAGGAAACTTTAAGCGGGGGTGAATTCTTCCTGCCAGCCATAATAACACATGAGTTGTTATACCTTAAGTGTACAAACTCAGTTATATATCTCACGCGCACACATGTCCAGTGCTTTTTCACTGCAAATTTTCCTATAACCTCCAAATTTTGCCATTACAGAGCCCCTCTTCACTGGACATCAAATTTCAAATTCAAAATTATCAATGATTAATTTCATTATTGAAAAAAATATAAACCATTTTTTTCAATCAGGAAATAGAAGATTTTCCGTATTGAAAACATTGGGGGCACTGTAACAAAAGAAAATCAATAAAAATGAATTTTTTATTTTTTAATGGTATTCATTTTTATAATTGTTTTAATCATAGAATAAAAAATGATAAAAGTTAAATATTAATTGAATATAAAATAAATTTATGAAAAGAATACATCTAATAATCAATGGAAAAGTACAAGGAGTTTTTTACCGCGACAACACCAAAAAAAAAGCTTCTGAGCTTGGCTTAAAAGGTTTTGTTAAGAACATAGAGAATGGATTAGTTGAAATTATAGCAGAAGGTCCTGAAGACAAGCTAAGTGAATTAATTGAATTCTGCAAAAACAATCCAGGTTATTCTGAAGTTGATAGATTAGATATAAAAAAAGAAAAAGCAACTAATGAATTTATTGGTTTTAAGGTTAAGTACTAAAACTCATCCAGAGTTTTTGTAACACTTTTATACTTAACAATCGTAGTACAGCCTTCATCTCCGCCCATCTTCTTCTCAACAGAAATAAACTTGTTCTTCCTCAGCCTCTCAATCTTTCTCTGGAAAGACTTATAAGATAGGCTTCCCCCTTTTTTCTTGTAAATCTCATACAACTCCCCTATCTTCTTGCCGGAATTCTCCTTGATCATGCTTAAAATATCCCTTTCACCAGATGCTAAGTCATTAGAGCTCTTTATGCTGAACTCATCCAGTTTTTTAACAGCCTCAGAAGAATCCTCCAAAACAATCTTCTTGGAGCTTCTTGCTTCAGCATTGTTTCCAGCTTCTCTCATCAAATGCAGCCCGGGCCTTATGTCCTCCAAAGCTGCAGTTTTTTTGACTATGACCTCAAAAGCATCATCTTCCCATACGCCGGGAACAAACGCAGATTCAACTCTCTGCCTTAAAATCCCTCTCGTTTCTGTTAAATTATACGGCTTGAACTCCAGCAAATCCGGCATCAGCCTTGACTTTATCCTGTCATCAAGGTCATCCAGCCACCCCTTGTGGTTAGTTATCAAAACAACAGATTTTTTGTAAATATCTTCAAGAATCATATAAAGAAAATCAAAATCATCTAATTTATCAACTTCGTCAAAAGCAAACACAGCAGCCTTCTTATTCAGAATTCCCTTTACAATCTTGAAAAGCTCGTCTGTTTTTTTGTTATGTGTTAATTTATACCCTAAACTGTTGCAGATTTCCAGAATAATCTTGAAACTAGTATTTTTCTGCCAGCAATTAACATAAACTGGAATAACCTCTTCAGTTTCTTCCTCCAACTCATTTAGGATATACTTCACTGCAGTTGTTTTTCCAATGCCTGGAGATCCGAAAATAAACACATTCTTTCCAGTCCTGTCCTGCAGTAAAGGCTTTATACAGTTAACAACATATCTCTGCTGGGTCTCTCTGTAGGGCAAAAGCTTAGGTAAGAAATCATAATCTAATGCTAACACATTTATAAAAAGGCTTTCACCCCCTCTTAAAGCGTCGTCAAACAAACCCATAACCAGAAAGAAATTTAAGGAATTTATATAGTTTTTTGTATTTCAACACCAATCCAGCTTAAAAAATTTGCAGAACTTTAGCAAAAATCACGCAAAATCCTTTTTTTCCTCAGCGCTTGTAACTCAGGTTCCATCCCCTTCAATTACACTGCCTTCAGGGCATTTTACAATCATAGTTTTCTCTTTCTCTTGTTGCACTTCTTCACTTGCCGTCTGTTTGGACAGGTTCCGCCTTCGTAACAGCCGCATTTTAAACAATTTTGAATTAAACTGCCACTAGAACAATATGAAGGTTTATTTTCAGAGAATTTCCCGAATAAAGTACCGTCACTACATTTTAGTATACATTCAGCATATTCAGTATAACCTTTTTGTTTACAGAAATTTTAAATATAACCCCTGTTTCAAAAAGGATGAGGTGATTGATATAGCAAAATATAAAGTTTCAGTAGACCAGAATAAATGTATTGGCTGTGGAGCATGTGCAAGCATTTGCAACAACTTCAAATTAAAAGAAGGAAGATCAAGTCCAAAAAAGGCAGAGATTGATGAAATTGGATGCTCAGGAGAAGCAAGAGACAGCTGCCCTGTTGGAGCAATAAGTGTTGAAGAAATCAAATAGTTTGCAGATGCTGTAAAAGGTGTTTCTACAACTTTATTTTATTTTTCTTTTGTAATTTTCTTAATCCCGCCCATATAAGGAACTAAAACTTTAGGTATTTTAAGGCTACCATCTTCCTGCTGGTAATTTTCAAAAATAGCTATCATCAGTCTTGGTAAGGCCAATCCAGAGCCATTAAGAGTATGGACTAAAGCATTGCCTTCGTTATCTCTAAACTTAGTATTCATCCTTCTTGCCTGGAAATCAACGCAGTTAGACACAGAACTCGTTTCTAAATACCTGTCAGAAGCTGCAGCATAAATCTCAATATCATAAGTTTTTGCAGCAGCAAATCCCATATCTCCTCCGCATAGAATCAATGTTCTGTAGGGAATTTCCAGTAACTCCAGTAATTTTTCCGCCCTAGCCCTCATTCCCTCTAGCTCTTCAACAGAGTTCTCAGGCTCGCATACAGCCACCATCTCAACCTTGTCAAACTGGTGCAACCTGAAAATGCCTCTTGTCTCTTTGCCGTGCCTTCCTGCCTCTGTCCTGAAGCAAGGAGTATACGCACAATAATGTTTTGGCAGCTCTTCTTTACTTAAAACTTCTTCAGCATGCAGATTGGTCAAAGGAACTTCAGCCGTAGGTATAAGATAAAGTCCCTCCCTCGTCTTATACAAATCATTCTCAAATTTTGGCAGGTTTCCAGTCCCCATCATTGTTTTTTCATTTACAAGCTCAGGAGGAAATATCTCAACCCATCCATCCTTAGTATGAAAATCCAGCATAAAATTAATTAAAGCCCTCTCCAACCTAGCGCCTAAACCTTTAAAAACATAAAAACCAGAGCCGGCAAGTTTAGCAGCTCTAACTAAATCCAGAATATCTAAATCTTCTCCAACTTCAAAATGCAGCTTAGGCTTGAACTTAAACTTTGGCTTCTTACCCCATTCTCTGACCTTTTTATTATCCTCTGGCTCTTTGCCTATAGGAACACTCTTATCAGGAAGATTTGGAATAACCAGCATTATATTCTTTATCTTATTTTTTAACTCATTGACACTTGTTTCTATTTTCTCAATCTCAGCTGGAATCTTCTTTACTTCCTCTATCTTTTTGGAAATATCCTTACCTTCTTTCTTTAATTTATTGATTTCCTTGCTAACAACATTTCTTTGGCAGTTCAGCTTTTCCAGTTCCTGCAGGTTCTTTCTGTATTCCTCGTCATATTTAATTAAAGCATCAATATCAACATCATAGCCTCTGCCTTTAACAGCTTTTTTAACAATTTCAGCATTCTCTCTTATGAATTTTATATCAAGCATTTTAGAAAAGAGTTTATTTGGTTAAATAAAAAGTTTTCTGTTTCCTTAATTATTTTTTACCATTAATTTCAAACCAATGAGTTCTATTTCACTATAACCCTTATTAGGGGTTTTATTTTATTTTGTTTTTAAAATATAATAATTATGAAAATTCCCTACTTTTTTCCGATAGAAAAATTTTCCGCTGTTATAAATTAAAAAGTAATTTACCTCCCTGAAAAAACTTGCTTTTTCTTTAACTTCTGTTCCAATATTGTAAATGTACAAATGAAAATAATTAATGGATTTTTGTCTTTACATTATTCTTCAAACAAAAATCCTGATTATTAATATTTTTATTAATGGCAATTTTTTATTGAATTAGTTTTATCAATCAATTTTTTAATGAGGAGTTATTAGCTTAATGACTGATTGGTAATTTTTATAATGGCTTAATAATCTGCTCAGTTAGCAGTGATTAGAAACAATTAACACAATAACTTAACTCTCTTCCCGGTATTAGCAGCATTTAATATCTGCTTCCCAATATGATTGCTTTTCTTAACTTTTATGATTCCAGTCTTCCCTGCTTTTGCAGTCATCACAAACTCATCATCGATATAAACATTAACCTCCTTGTTCTGCATCTTAATGCCAAGCTCAAAAATTATTGAATTCTTTCTTATATCAGTTTCATAATGAATTTCTCTCTTATCTTCACTTTTTGCTCCTGAACTTAATTCCTGGACATCAATGCTCATCCCAAGATCTTTTTCAATCAAACCTATATTTTTTCCTTGTTTTCCTATAATCTTTGCAATATCCCTTTCAGGGACATAGACTACACATTTATTGTCTGATATAACATCCACCTCAATATTATCTGAATATTTGCCAAACTCTCTTTTTATGCTGCTAGCTGCAAGCTTATGGGCTCCAGTAGCTTTGCCTGTTTTTTGCACTGGAACAACAACTGTCTGATCACCGTAAGAATAGATTTCATACTCTGGTTTATTAGTTTCAAAATCATTCACAACAACAATAGGCCTTGCCAAATCCGCTTCTGTCATTCCACTAGGAACCTTAACCGTCATCTTCAGGCTTAAAACCTTATTAATAAATCCATCTTTGATAAAAACAACAGTATCCACCACCTGAGGAACAACCCCCATTTCAACCCTGCCAATAAACCTTTGTATAGCATCAATTGGATTAGTCGCATGCACAACACCAACCATGCCGACTCCCGCTAGCCTTAAGTCAGCAAACAGCTTAAAGTCATCAGTATTCCTCATCTCGTCAAAAATAGTATGGTCCGGCCTGGATAATAATAAAATATCATGTATTTCTTGGGCATCTCCGTGGCTTATAGCATATTGTGTTATATTGTCTGGCAAAACCAAATCTCTCGGAGCTTCTACAGTCTTGACAACCTTTTTATTTGAAGCATAATATTCTGCCAAGCCCTGCGCAAAAGTTGTTTTTCCCATTCCAGGGCTTCCAGCAACCAAAATGCCTTCTGCCTGATCCGCTAGCCTTTTCTTTAACTTCTCACTTAATTTATAATCCTCTAAATTTAATTTTTTTACAGGCCTAACAGCAGTGATCTCCCAACCATCACTAAAAGGAGGCTTTGTAATGACAATCCTGTATTTGCCTAGCTGAACTATAGTACTTCCCTTTCTTTCTATCTCAATAAACCCGTCTCTCCTTAAATTCGTATCTTCAATTATCTCCCTGGAAATATCCTGTATCTCTTCCTGCTTTAAGATTCCCTTCCTTAATGCAACAAAATCCCACTTGCCGGGAACCCCCCTCTTCGCATAGGGCATGACATTTTCCCTTAAATGGACGCTCATTGTTTGATCGTCAAAAAATTTCTCTAGCTTGATTTTCTTGATAGCTTTTTCCTGCTTAATGTAAATTGACTTCATCCCTTTTGCTAACGCCACTTCACTTTGCACTTTATCTGAGGTTATCAAAGTAGCATCTTCATCCCACGCAAGCTGCCTGATTAATGAATCTATTTCACCTAGGGAAGCATGCCTTATCTCAGCTGCCTTTGGCTTTTCACCTTTAAAAGAAAAAACAAACTTGTTTTCTGAAAGATCTCTAATCCTTTTTATCTCATCCAGGCCTAAAAAGCCTATAGCTTTTCCAAGATTAGCCTGATGCTCGAGCTCGGAGATGACAGCTTCGTGAATTATCACTTCCTTCACTTTAAGCTCTTTGTTCCTCAGCTTGTCAGACAATAAACTCTCTATAATAATAGATGTATCTGGTACTAATTTTTCTATTTCTTCCATAATAAACAAATAATATTTTTCTATTTATAAAACTTGTTAATTTTTAATCTTTTCAATATAGAAAATATTCAAATTAAAGCTTGTTTTTTAATTTTCAATATTGAAAATTATTACATAATCTTCAATCAGAAAAATTCAAGGAATTTTTTGTATAGAAATAAAATAGATTTTTTGAGGAAAAGTCCTCTAATATATTCATATGGTTCATTTCATTCAGTCTGTGTTTTCTAAACAAAAACGTCGCATAAAATCTGTTAGGAAGAAGTTTTTTTCTCACTTTTGTTATGCTTTAGCTTAAAGTTTTTTGTTATATAGGATCAAAGGCTTTCACTATTAGATGACTTTTTTCACCAAACCCCAGAATCAAAAAAAAATTTCCACTCAACCATCAAACAAACCAGAAATAAATATCCCTAATTGGTTAAAAAATATCTGGACATGCTGCAACAGATTAACATTTACAAGCTCAACAGAAAACTCTTCTTCAGTTTTATATTCTCTGCCATTCTTGTCTTCATACCCGATTAAAATTCTGAAATCATTATTACCTACCTTTAAATTACCTGCCTGCAGATTTAAGACATACCTCCTGTTCTCAATCAGCTCATTCATTGTCCATTCCTTCTTAAAGCTGTTCTGCTCAAAAACAACCTCAATATCCGCAGCATTAGACATTGACTCCTTCTCTAAAACAAAAACAACCTCATACTTGTCATCAAAAGAAACATTTGGAGGAAACTCTAAGCCGTTAATCTTAACTTTAGGCTCGTCAAGAACATAAAAATTAAGATAATTAAACTTACTAACTTGCTTATTCCTTGCTTTAACCGGAATATCTTTCTGCCCTGCCTTGGAGTAATTCACAGAAAAATTAATCTTCTTATCCTGCATAACCCCCAAATCAAATACCCTGCATTTATCTTCAAAACAAACCTCCAGATTATCTAAAAAAACATTTCCTATGTTCTTCAGGTAGCATCCTACCAAAGCATTTTCATAAACATAAAATTCCTTTTTGTCCATGCTGCAGTTTAACTCTACATCTTTGGAATATCTTTTCTCTTCCTCTTCTTTTTTATCTTTTAGGATATTCTCTATCTCTTCCAGGGAAAAAACAATAGCCCTTTTTTCAGAATTAAAGCTTGTAACAGATGTAGTATTTCTGGAAGAACTGACTATAAAAGGAAAAGTGTAAACATAATCCTTATTTAACTCCCCACTTACTTTAACAATCCAAAAAACATTTTTCTCTCCTTTAGGCTTCAGCAAAACAC
>JADHVE010000040.1 GCA_016784195.1 Candidatus Woesearchaeota archaeon
TATTTATCAGAAGATATGGACCAAATTAGATTTACATATGGAGATGATGATTGGTATTGGATGTCAAAACCTGGCAGTGGTTTAGCTTTTGCTGTTTATTCCCCTAATGAAGGTGGAAGCTATAGTGGATTCAAATTTAAAGTGGAAGAGGATGGGGATGCTATTGTTAGTGGAGATTTGACTGTTGGTGGAATAGCAAAAGTGGGGTGGCATGGCTATGAACGAATTATAATAAAACCGACTGATTTTGTGTGGGATGGGAGTGATTGCACAGAAGATCACGATCCCGTGCGCGATTGGCTTGATCCAAATGTGTTTAATGCTGGAGGGGCTATTGGGAGTGAGTCCTACTACACCTGCCGTTTAATGGCCCAATATGTAATCCCAAATGGTTATAAAGCCACTGGAATGCGAATAAATGGGGTGAATCATGATGGTAATGACGTCTTTGCATATTCAAATTTAATTACAACTAATACTGGTTCTCAGCTTGTTAATGGGAATACTAATACTTTCCTTGTATTTAGCCCCCATGTGGAAGGTACAGCAGATACATATATAACTGTTAGGGTTGATGATTTTGGAAATCCTGTTATTCATGGGGGGTATATACAACTTGAAAAAATATAAGATTCATAACAAAAAATAGATAAAAAATAGATTTAATCACAATATTTTATGAATCTTCAACAAACCTTTACATATGGTTTAATATTCTCATCTGGTTTGGGAGACTTGAAAGATATCAAATTGATTAATTAATTAGAGTAAGTATCTCTAAACAAACTTCTGCGCGATGGAAATAACGAGTATAGCTATTGAGACTAGTATTAATGAATGTTTGGCACCTGATCTTAGTTCGCCTTCTGAGAGCTTGCCTATAACTAACCCTGTAAAGAGTCCTTGAATGATTGAGAGCATCAGAAATACGCCATAAAAGCTACTCAACCATGCACCTAATGAAGTGATTAATGTTCTTGGGGTGGATAAGTCAATGCTTACTTTATCAAGTAAAGTTGAGGTTGCTTGAGTTTCAAGTGTCTGAACTTCCCCTCCAAAAGAAACTCCTTGCATATTGGTGATGTATGGAACTAAAACATTCTGGATAATCACCATAACGCCAATAAAAATAATGTAAATAATATAACTCTGCATCATTTGAGAGTGTATTGCTGCTTTTCTTTCTAATTTTATTTTTTTGATTGATATTAATGAAGCAGTTACTGATTCAAGCACATCTTCTATATTTCCGCCAGATTTTTCTGCTTCAATAACTGTGGCTATTGCTCTTTTTATCACTGGATTTTTAGTGTCTTCACTTAAAGTGTCTAGTGCTTTGTGTATTGGAATTGCCCACTCTACTTGGTGAGCTAATTTTTTGATGTGTGGTGTAAGAGCGCCATAATCAGCTGTACCAACATAAATAATCGCTCTGCTTATTGGCATCCCTGATTTTATAGAGCTGGTCAAGTTTCTGACAAACTCAGGGAATCTTTCTTCAATTTCTTTTTGTCTTTGAGTTTCTTGAAAATAATCAATCCAAAACTGCATCCATGCGATTGTCAATGCGATAAATAGTATTGGAACAAAAAATCCAGAATGAAAAAACACCATAAAATCAACTACTGCGATGATTATTCCTATTACGAGTGATATTTGGTGTCTTAGTTGAAATTTCATTTTCTAAATCTCTGGTTGAGTTATTTCTAAAAATACAAGGAACAAGGTGTTAAGTAGAGGAATTACAACATAAGTTCCTAAAACTATTATTTTTGCTGAATCTATTCCCCCAACTGCCCCTCCAAGCATGCTCATAAGTGTTATTGTAGCTACAAAAAACAAAGGAGCTGCGATTAATAACCCTGTGTAAATATCTGAATAAGTTGCAACTGTTTCTGTATATCTTCTTCTTTTTAACTGATAAGCAAGAGTTGCTTCTTTTGCTTCTTCTTTTAAGTATGAATCTAATTTCCCTCCTGATTCTATTGTGGTTACAAAACCTTCAAAAACCTCTTTTAGTGCAGGATTGGGTGTGGTATTTGAAACTATCCTTATTGCAGTCAATAAATCATAACCAAAAACATCTGTATAATCTACCACTTTTTCAATCTCTTCAGAAACATCTCCATATTCTTCTGCCTGTGAAATCAGTCTAAACATCACTATTGGGGGTACTCCTGAACTAGAAATTGCAGCCATATTATCTAATGCAAAAGAAAGGTTTGTGTTGATGTTCTTCCTTCTTGCCTTAACTTTTGAGAAAGGATAAAAATATGCTAAGAAAAATGAAGCAATTGCAATTATTGGCGCAATAAATGCTGATTTTGTGAGTGCTAAACCTAATGGGTTTCCCCCTAAATAAAGTATTAAACTGAAAAACAGCATTGAAACTATTCCTGAGATTATTGTAAGCATAACCATTATGTTGATATAAGTATTAGAAAGTAGTTTTATGTTTGCTAATCTTATTGCATGATAAAGGTGTTTAAAAAACTCTGGGAAAGTCTCCACTAAAAACATACTTATACCACGCATGCTGAAATTTGAAACAGAACCTAACAGAGAGGGTTTGTAGATCTTTAGTTTTTCTTCTTTTCTTATTCTTTTTTGTATTTTCTTTGCTTCTTTTTCAAGCATTGCCCTACTTATAGTGCCATATCTTGCAGATATATTCTGTTCTTTTGATAAGCTCAAATCTAAAATAGATGATCCTATGTCTGTTTTGTCTGCTCTTGTGGTTTCATAATCTTTGAATCTTTTTCTAACTCCTTTGAGGAATGGAAGTTTCAAAAAAGGTTTGATTATTGATTCAAATTCTACTTTTTCTGTTTTCTTTTTAAGTTCTTTTTTCTTCCCTTTTTCTTCTAAAAATATCGGTAATTCTTTTAATTTTGGTTTTGGTTTAAATAATTCAAAAAAAGATGGTTTTGATAGTTTTTCTTTTTCTGATTTTCTAGATTTTTTCTTGTGTTTTTTGAAAAAGAGCTCAAACAATGTTGAAAAAATATTTTTTTGTTTTATTTTTGATGTTAATTTTGGATCTTCAAGCCTATGAAGATTAATTTCCTCTTCTAGTTCTTCTTTTATTTCCTTTACTTCTTCTTTTGTTGGTGTTTCTATCTCTGGTTCAATCTCTGGTTTAGGGGTTGTTATCTCTGGTGCTTTTGCTTTTTTAGTAACCATTGGTTTTTTAGGCGCGGTTAATCTCTTTTTCAACTCAAGATAAGAAGTGTCCTCATAAACATAATAAAAAATCTTAGAATTTGTGTATTCTATTTGTTTTAATAAAGAGTAGATGCAGGAATCATAGTAGTTTTTCCAGTATTTCTTTGTTTTTCTTTCAAGAATATGATCTTTTATCTTTTTGTACTCTAAATAACTATATTTTTCTTGTTTATATTCATAATCTAATTTTTCTAATTTCAAAAATAATTCTTTTTTGTATTCTTTTTGTATTTTAATCTCATTAAGTAGGCTAATAATTTTTTGCGTATACGCTTTGACATCTTCCTGCATTTTAGAACAATGACTCTTCTATTTTTCCTATACTTCTTTTTACTTCAAAAGTAAGCTTGATTATCTGTTCTTTGATGTAACTCATCTTGAGTTTAGCATAATGAACCTCTTCATCAGTCTTAAACTGTTGTTCTTTTAATTCATCATATAATTCTGATAAGATATTTATTTTTCCAAGACTGTCTCCAATAATTTCTTTATCCTTTTTCATTTTATTCCAAACTCTTCCAAAACTCCTTGTGGATTTTTATAATAACTGCTTATTATTTTTGTTACTTCTTTATGGCTCAAAATATTTTTATCTGCTAATGCTTCAAGTAATCTTGTTCTTTTTTCTAATTCTTCTTTTATTTCTTCTATACTCTGACCTGTTCTGTCGCTGATCTTTTTCATCACATAAGAATCTTCTTTTGTTGCAAATTCATCGTCTGTTGGAACCCATTCAAACATCACATTAGAATCAATCTTTCCTAATTCTTGTGAAACTTCCATAATTTCAACAACTTGTTTTAATCTCCTAATACTTTTTCTTTTTTCTTTGAGATGAATACAAACACACACAACATCCAAACTCTCAATTAGTGTTCCAGGAAGGTTAATTGGAGGGGTTTCTAATCTTCTTACTAATGTTTCAACGCCTCCTGCGTGGAAGGTTCCAAAACTTGGGTGGCCTGATGCCATTCCCTGAAACAATACATAAGCTTCATTGCCCCTTACTTCTCCTACAATTACATAATCTGGGTTTTGCCTAAATGTTTCTTTAAGTAAATCAAATAAAGTCACTTCCCCGTAAGTTTTTCCGGCTATGTTAGGGATTCCAAATCCTTCTCTGGTTACTGCAGGAAGCCAATTATCATGAGAAATATTGAGTTCTCTTGTATCTTCAATTGAACATATTCTTGCTTCTGGTGGAATAAAATGAAGGATTGTGTTCAGGAAAGTTGTTTTTCCTGAAGCGGTTTCTCCAATGACCATCACATTAAGCTTGCTTTCTATTGCTAACCATATAAATGCAAAGGAGGATGCTGGAGCTGTATTATTCCTTATTAGGTGAATTGGTGTCCATGGTTCTTTTGTGAATTTTCTTATTGTATATGTTGGACCTCTGGTGGTTACATCTTCGCTATAAGTTGCGTTTACTCTAGAACCATCAGGGAGAGTTCCATCCAATAATGGGCGTGCATAACTTACATATCTTCCAGCACGCTGTGCCAGTTTTTCAATAAAATCTGCCAGTTCTTTGAGTTCTTTGTAAACTAAATTTGTTTTTAAGTTAGCATATTTTCTATGTACAATATAAACAGGAAAACCAACGCCGTTGCATTCTATATCTTCAATGTAATAATCCATCATCATGGGTTCTACATCATTAAAACCAACAGCATCTCTATAAATATAATACATCAATTTTTGATAAGTGGCATCATCTACTTTTGCACCTAGTTCTATAAGAATTGATTGGACGTTTTTTTCAAGGTATTCTAAAAGTACATTGTGTTTTTTACTCTTTACAAAACTAATATTTATCATCTCTTCTAAACCCATCTTTATGAGTTTTAGAAGTTTTGTGTCGGTTTCAGAAATTTTTGGCTCTTCTACATCATATACTATGCTTTTTTCTTTATCATCCCAATAAATATGGGCAAATGCAAAAGGAGCGATTAAGGGATATCTTATATTAACTTTAGTTTTATCATCGCCTAATTTTGGTAGTTCTATGAACTTAGGTCTTAAATCAATAGAAAAAATTGAGTTGCCTGTTTCGGTTGGTGTTATAGGACTTTTATCTTCTTTAACTGTTTCTTCTGCCATAATTACCCCTTTTTGTATACTATAATTATTTGAGGGTCGGGATATTTATATATTTATTGATTTTTATGCTGGGTAGCTGTATTAAGACTGTTGTTCAAAGTTTTTTATCTTTGTTGCTAAGAAATCTGCTTGAGAATCAAGAGTTAATTCTAGATCATATTCAAAACTAGTGGTGTTGAAATGTGCAAGAACTGTAGCAGAATCAAGCATATCTCCTGAATCTAATAGGGTTGTATATCCAGTTCCATTTGTAGAAGAAGAATTGATTAATTCAAAATAAAAAGTGCCATTTATCTCTGCATCATTTTCTAATAAGATTATTTTTTCTATAAGGTTTGATGTATTTATTGTTGCCCAATCAGTTGAATTTCCTATTTTGTTTAAATAAACTGAAATTCTTGTGTTGTTTAGAATAAAATATTCATCTGTTGTTGATGTAGATACATCGCAGTTTGTACATACAACATAATTCCCTAAACTCGCTTTGGTTCTTGGTTCTATTATCTCTGTTTCTGTATCAAGGTCCCATTTTAGCTGATTATTTTCTATCTTCATTGTTCCTTCGCCTAGCTCTACTGTGATTAATCTCTGGGATCCTTGGCCTTCTGAAGCAACATCTTGAATATGTTTATCTAAATTTACCATGGTATCTTTTGTTTTTGCAAACATGGTTTTGTCTTTCATCTTTGCTAAAAGTGGTGTGCCTGCACTAAGAATTATAAGTACAGCAACTGTAGCTATTAAGAAATATAAAACTGCAGATATCCAGATTTGCCCCTTTTTTGACCTCATACTTTTAAGTTATACTGTATGACTTTTTATATATTTCGCATCTTTTGGGAAAAATAAAGAATTCGTCTGTTATTTGAATGGTTTCTGTAATTGTTTGAGTTGAGTCTGGTTCTAGACTAACATTGATAGGTATTTCTGCTGTAGATGTTTTTAGAATTATGGTTTGTAGTGTATTGCTTGCTTTTCTGTTGTACAGATTAAATGATAATGAATTGTTCGCGTAGTTTATGTTATTTACCTCAAATATATATCCCATACATTCTATTGTGGATTCTGTGGTTCTTTCTGCATAACCTGTGCCTCCGGCATAAGCTTGGTATATCCATAAAAAAAGATAAATTACTGCAAATAAAAATAATACAGAAATAAAAATAATAATGGTATTTTTTTGAGATGCCATCAGTCAAACAATGGACAGGTTTTTACGTTTTGAGCTGAGAAAATCATACCATGATCGCCACACAATACATCTACATTCTTCAGCTCTATGTAAGGAGTTAGTTTAAGCTGTTTGAAGTCTCCATATTCTGTGTGATTGTATGTAAAATTAAATTTATCTCCCACACCTTTCAGTAATGATGCATTGAGATCGTGTTCATATATTCCGCTTGAACCAATAATCCTCGCATTGAAATTTTCAAGATCTAGTTCTCCTGTGTTTTCAGCCATAAATTCTATTGTAGTCTCGTTAGTAGTATCATTTTTATCAATACAAACCATCGGCATTTCATCAACTTCTATGATGTTATAATCAACATCAAAACCACATTTTAATTCTTGTGAAGAAGTTGTAGCTGCATCTTCAACAGAACCGCCAACATATTCCCTTACCCAGTTAGCAATAACAGCTCCGATAGTAACAGCAATAACAACAAGTAGAACAGCAGCAATGAACGGCGAAACCGCCTTTTTATTTAGTTTCCTCATTAAATCACCTTTTTTTGAGTATGATTTATTATCAATACTCCTTATTATTTAAATATTTTGCTATTATCTAATTTATAATTAAATTATTTGAATTATTTTTAAATTATCAGGGGGCAATTCAACATCGCGCTCTCTGGGATTGTTATGTGGATGTTTTTGCACTCAAATAATTCGTTATTTTTCAAAGTTATTATTGGGCTTATCTTTGCTTGAATTAATTCTCCTGTTGTGTTTTTATAAGTGTAATTGTAATTAAATATGTTATCTATTGCTAAAGTTGTGTTTAAGTTAGCCGAATCTATATTTATGTTACCTATTAACATTAGATTAAACATTAAATCTATTGTTCCTTTATTCTCTAAAGTAAAATAAATTGTGTTGTTTGAAGAATTTGAGGTAAAATTATCGCAAATCTGCACTTTATTGTCTACTGTTAGTATATCAAAAAAAACCTCATTTGTACATTTGAAGGGGCCTGTTGTTTTTTCTTCTGCATAAGCTATATTTTGGTCTACGTATGTTTTTACCCAAGTAGCCATCAAAGAACCTATAGTTACTACAATCATAACTAATAGAACTGTTGCAATTAATGGCGAAACTGCTTTTTTTAATCGCATATGTCAATGTCCTCTACAACAAGAGATCCTTTAGAACAAAGAGTTTTACCTATTGTGCCTTTTACATCAACATAAGGTTTAAAGATGACTTGTTGGAGATCATTTCCAACTGTTTCATTGTAATAAGTTAGATTGTCTTCTGAATAAATTGCACCAACATTTATTGACTCAGAATTAAGGGTTAGAATATTTTCTGCCCCTAAATCTCCTATTACAGAAACTGCAATTCCCACTATATTCACAGTTCCCCTGTTTTCAATCATAAATTCTAAAGAAGCGTTAACTGTAGAATTTGCTTGGTTATAGCAGAGTTTTTTATCTCCTCCTATCTTAAGAAGCTCTAAATCCACATCAAGACTACATTGCGTTTCTACTTTTGATTTTTCTTCTGTATCGAGAGTTTGATCTTCTATGTAACCTTTACCCCAATTCATAACTACTGCTCCAAGAGCAACAGCGAATGCTATAAGTAATACTGTTGCAATCAATGGGGAAACCGCTCTCTTGTTGTTGATCATTTTTGTTCACCTACTTTTTTAATTTTTTAATTAAATCATCTAGATTTTGTGTTTCTGATTTCATCATATTAATATAAGGAATTATCCCTATTATCAAAACACAAAGACCCATAAACACTAAAACATTGAGTACATTTTTTGATATATAATTATTTACTAATCCAATTACTCCTATGAAAATAAATGAAAAATAGAGGAGGATGCTTTTATTAAGAACTAAGATTGATTTTTCTCTGTTAAGTCTTGATTTTTCTATCTCTAAATCAATCACCTTTTTTTCAGTGTCTGTTAATCTCATACTACCTCTTTTTTGTTTTTTGATTAGCATTCATTGATGCTTTCTGTGTATGCTATTTTTTCTCTACATACAATTTCATAATCATCTTTGAATATAATTGGAATCACTTCAGCTCTTTTTAGTGTTCCCTGTTTTAATACTTTTAATCTTTCGCTTTTTCCAGGCTTTAATTTTAATGTTTGTTCTTTTGTTTCTATATTGATATCGTGAATATCAAAAAACCTGAAAATCAATTTGTCTACAGCTATATCATTAGTGTTGGTTATATTTATATATAAAACTTGTGTATCTATTGTGTCTTGACATACATAATCTATATTTAACCCTACATGCGAGCATTCTGTTTCATCATAAGTCCTTTTCTGAAGTTCCACTGATTTTTCTTCTGTGTATGATGTTATCCACTCAAACATAAGTGCACTTAAAGCTATCACAAATGCCATTAGTAAAACCCATGACACCCATACGTGGATTGCTTTTTTTGTTGTTATAATTCCTCTTTTTTTCATTTTTATTTTAATTAATTATTTACGAAAATTGCAATATCTTGTGCTTTTTTTGCAACTAATAATGAGTTTATCTGATACTGTTCTGATGAAACCTCAAAAGCATAATTTATATTATTGTAGTTCAATATTATAATATTTGTGGTAGGTATTGTAGTATTTTGATTTATTTCTAAATTGTATGTTTGGGTTGTTGTTATACTTGCTGATGAATCAAGATGATTCATCAGAAAAATATTGTCGTTGTTTATTAATATATAAAAAATTCCTAGGTTTATATTTTTTGTTTTTGCATAATCCCTAAATTCAGCGGTAAAGTTCTCAAACTGATTTTCTATTTCTTTGTTGGTATAGATTGCGTTGTTGGGCACTTTTTCTCCCTCTATTAAATAATTGTCTTTTAATTCTTTAAATGTTTTAGAAGGTTCATTTGCTATCACCCTTGAATTTGCATATATGGTGAAGGCATAAGCACTAAGTAAAATTGCTGTGAATATGTAAAACTGTGCTTTTTTGTTCATTTTTTTGGAATTGAAAAACTTAGAGATGTTAATCTCTTTGTTTTTTGATTTCATTTTTTTCATTATGCTAAACTAACTGAAATATTTACTTTTCCTTCAGCTGTTAAACCATTATTTTTGATTATTAAATTGTATCTTCCTGATTGAGCTACATCTCCTTCTACATCACCAATTATTATTATATCATCATAATCTAATAATGTGTTGATTGAATGGATTTTTCCAATCTGATAACCAAATGCTGGAGTAATTAAGTCTGTGAATTCTTTTTTCTTAAGATATTTCTCAGTTCTTGTTATACTTGCGTTTGGTTTTGTAGCAAAAATATATGATGCACCATCTTCTATATTAGATGTTAATATGAGTTTGTCTGTTTCATCATCAAGGTTTGTTTGTGTGCTTTCTGAGCCAAAACCAACTGTATAATTATCTGAATTATAGTAAATTGTTCTTGTGCCTGTTAATTGGTCTGTGCCGATGTTTGTGTCTGTGTAAGTTATTTGAAGAGATAGTTGGCTCACATCAATATTTTGTGTTACGCTTTCTTGTTCTACTGTGATGTTGAGTCCATAAGTTCCATTTTCCATTGGAGCATTAAATGAAACAGTGTAATTTCCTGCGCCATTATCAACAACAGCAATATATTCTATTTCTGTATTGTTCAAGAAAACATGGAATTCTGATTTTGGAATCTCTCCAAATGAAGAACCTATTTCTACATCTATCTGCTGATTAGTGTAAATTGTTGTTGGAGAAGATGAGATACTTAAACCTGTCACAGAAGAAGAATCATAAGTGATTTGTTCGACATTCTCAACCACCTCATTTCCAGATAGATCTGTACAATTTATGGAATACTCAAAACTCTCACTTATTGATATCTTTGCTTCGTGATATGTTGAGTTTGTGTAAGTGTAATTATTGTAAGTTGTATCGCTGTCTAAAGAATAGGTACATATTGCCTGTTCATCTGTTTTTACAACTAATATTGGTTCTTTTGACCTAATAGATCCACTAGTGGGTTTATGGAAAGTTATTGTTGGGGGTGTTACATCTGCTTCTAAAGCAGTTTCTGAGCTCCAGATACTCCAATTTCCTGCACCGTTCTGTGCCCTTACTTTTGCAGTGTATGAACCGTCTGAAACTGTGATGCTATAATTAGTTGATGTTG
>JADHVE010000041.1 GCA_016784195.1 Candidatus Woesearchaeota archaeon
ATGTATTAGTTTTCTCTTATTTAAGTGGTTTAAAATGATTTCACATAAGAAATATATGGAACTAGCTATAAAAATAGCAGAGAAAGGCAAGGGAACTGTAAGCCCGAATCCTTTAGTGGGATGTTTGATTGTTAAAAGAGGCAAGATAGTTGGAAAAGGCTACCATAAGCAATGCGGAGCAGAGCATGCTGAAGTGAATGCAATGAAAAATGCAGGCAAAAAGACAGTAAATGCCACAATGTACGTTAACCTTGAGCCCTGTTCTCATTGGGGCAAAACACCTCCATGCACTGAAAAGATTGTTGAAGCAGGCATAAGGGAAGTAATCATAGGGACATATGACCCTAATCCTCTGGTTGAGGGGTTTAAAGAATTGAAATTTCGCGGAATAAAGACAAAGATAAACATACTCGAAAAAGAGGCTAAAAAATTAAATGAAATTTATATAAAATATATGCGATCAAAAAAGCCGTTTGTGATATTAAAATTAGCTATGAGCATGGACGGAAAAATAGCAACAAGAACAGGAGATTCTAAATACATAACAGGAAGAGACGCTAGAAGATATGTCCACAAGTTAAGAACTGAAGTAGATGCGGTTATGATTGGAATTAACACAGTCATAAAAGACAATCCAAAACTAAATCCCCGGCTGGTTAAAGGCAATGACCCTATGAAGATAGTGCTCGATACTGAGCTAAAAATGCCGATGAAATGTAATTTAATGCAGAACCCTTCCAAGCTGATAATCGCGACAACAAACAAGGCCCCTAAGAAAAAGATAAGTAAATTTAACCAAAAAGGCATTGACGTTGTTGTCTTAAAATCCAAAAGAGGTCTGGTTGATTTAAAGGAGCTGATGAAAGAACTAGGCAAAAAAGAGATAACCTCTGTCATGATTGAAGGGGGGTCTGAACTTAACGGCTCTGCAATAAAAGACAAGATTGCAAATAAGATTTTGATATTTACAGCCCCTAAGCTAGTAGGCAATGGCTTAGGCGCAATAGGAAATTTAGGGATAACAAAAATAGACAAAGCAATAAAATTAAAGAATACTACAATGGAGAAAATAGGGAAAGATATTCTTATTGAGAGTTATTTGTAGAATTTTTGCACAAGATTTATCATTTTTTATTAAGATAACAGATAAGCTCATTCTAATTAGTATAACTGTAAGCAGAGTAAGCAGCTCCTAAGCCTGCTACTCCCACTCCAATTATCACTAAGTCATATCTCTCTTCAGCCATTTTAACTGATTATAGCTTTAAAGCCAATTTTATTTTTTCCTGATCAAATCCAACAATCATCTCTCCGTCAATGTCAATAACGGGAACACCCATCTGACCTGATTTTTCTGTCATCTCTTTTGCAGCTTCCTGGTTTTCTGCAACATCTATGTCTTCAAATTCAATTTTGTTTTCTTTCAAGAAGTCCTTTACCTTATGGCACCAAGGACAGGTCTGTGTTGAATAAACTTTTACTTTTACCATTTTTTTACCTCCCATTTTCTTTAATTTTTTTATTTTATTTAATATTTTTTGTTTTTGATGTTTTTTTAATGTAATCGAGTCTTAGGGGATAATACTCCCTAAGTGAACCAAAAATGTTTTTTTATTCTTTTTGTAGGTTATCTGATTTGATAAAAATACAAAAAATCTGAGGTGTATAGGCAGTACACAAATAACTGTTAATGGGCAAAAAGCCCTATAATAAACCAAATCTCCTATATAATTTTTTCATTTGCATCAATGCATTTACATTCAACATATGAATTGATAATTCCATTTTATTTTCCTTATTATATTTTTCCAATTAAATCCATCCCTGGCTTTAAGGTTTTTTCTCCTGGCTTCCAGTTCATAGGGCATACTTCGCCTTTATGCTCTGCTGTAAATTTTGCTGCCTGTAATTTCCTTATGAGCTCTTCTATGCTTCTTCCAATACTATTGTCATGGAATTCAAAAGTTTTTACAATTCCTTCAGGATCTATAATGAAAGTTGCCCGTAAAGACAATCCTTCCTCCTCTATCAGGGTTGAGTAGGCTTTGCAGACTCTTCTTGCAGGGTCTGCCAGCATGGGAAACTTTATTTTTTTTATGGTCTCTGAATTATCATGCCATGCCTTATGCACAAAGGCTGTATCAGCACTCACACTGATTACCTCTGCACCTAATTCTTTTATCTTTTCGTAATTATCTGCTAATTCTCCCAGCTCAGTAGGGCAGACAAAAGTAAAGTCTGCAGGGTAAAAAAACAGGATGACCCATTTGCCCTTATAATCCTTTAAGTTTATTTTTTTTATTTCATTATCCATAAATACATCTTCTGTGAATTCTGGAGCTTTTTCATTTATATTTACCATTTTGTTCACCTTTCCCTATCATGAATTCAGTTATACCTTGATTCATTTTAGTCCTCCTTTTTCATATAATTTAAACTTTTCTTTATTTCTTTATAACATTTTAAATAGTAGTGCAATGCAAATTATTTTTTTTTCTCTAGTTTTTCATTGTACAAACTAAATAACCTAATATTTTGTTTTTTGAAAAAATAAAAAATATAAGGTTAAGACAAGCTGGGGGGTGTTTTACAGCTTATCTTAACCTGAGGGTATTAATTAAATTAATAATTAGTCCTTAACAACATCCGTCGCCAATCATAACAATCACCTCGCTTATTTTATCATTAATTATGATAAGTTAAGCAGCCATAGGAAAAGAGGTGTTCAAAACCTATTAGCTGCTTAGCTCATCATATTTTTGAATATGCTGTGCTGTATTTCATCTACAATGTTAGAATCATCAAATAAGCTGGCGAATTCAGATTCCAGAATGTCTGTCTCAAAACATTTTCCTTTTTGGCACATTATTTTTTGTTTCATTTATCTCACCTTAATTTTTTATTCAGATTATCTACAAGCCTGTTAATGTTGATTCCGTGGCCCGATGCTCCCTGTTCCAGGGTTTCCCACAAAGCAACGTGGCAGCCAACACAATGCATACCGTGCTCCAGCATGATTTCTACTGATTGAGGATATTTTTTTATTACCTCCCCTATCAGCACATCTTTTGTAATAATTTGTTTTTTAGTTGTCATTTTTTTGTTTAAACTGGATTTAAAATAAATTGAGAAATATATAAATTTGATTACTTTAAAATATAAGTTAATTTTGATTATTGCCTTTAAATAAAAGAAAAAATTTATAAACATAAACAATTTTTAGTTAAGTTATAAGAAAATGGCTGGAAAAAATTTTAAAAAACTGGAAGAGTTTAAGAAAAAGACGCAGTTTAATAACACGCTTGGGCTGGATGAGAGAGACAATGTAGTCTTGTCATTAATACAAAAAAACCCGGGCGTCTCTCAAGAGGAGATTGCTAAAAAGATAAAGCTGAGCCAGCCTTCTGTAGGAGCAAGAATAAGGAAATTAAAACAAAAAGGGATCCTGCATAATGTATGGGGGGTAAATTTCAGAGTGGTGGATCTTAATCTTGCCAAGGTTGATGTGAATGCAACTGATACTACGGCAATAATTAACGAATTTAAGGACTGCCCTTTTTTTATAAATGCACTTATAACATCCGGAAAATACAACCTGTGTTTATTCTTTACTTCTACAAACCTTAAAAGATTAGAAGGTATAGTCAACCATCATCTAAGGGGAAATTCCAAAGTAAAAGATATCCAGATGAATATTGTCATATCAACAGCAAAGGATTTTGTGCTGCCCCTTAACATTGATTATGATAATGAAAGACAGATTAACTGCGAGCAGAATTGCAAGGATTGTGTTTGAAACAATCAGCCTCTAATAAGTTTTAACAACTCTTTCTTTTTTTCTTCCATCAGCTTTTTAGAATCAGCTTCTAAATTTAACCGTAAAAGTGATTCTGTATTTGAAGGACGGACATTGAACCACCATTCTTTGAATTCAAAAGTGATTCCGTCAAGCTTGTTGAACTTACTTCCTCTTTTCTTTTTGTAAATTTTCTCTATCTCTTTTAATTTTTTTGCTTTATCCTCAACTTTAGTGTTTGTTTCCTCTATTTTATGGTATTTTTTAAAT
Organism: Candidatus Woesearchaeota archaeon; assembly: GCA_016784195.1. Classification (GTDB taxonomy): domain Archaea; phylum Nanobdellota; class Nanobdellia; order Woesearchaeales; family GW2011-AR4; genus BS150m-G64. Next base: position 4,067 of record JADHVE010000041.1, read on the forward strand.
TCCTCCAGTAATTCACTGAGTTTTTCTCTGCTTTTTGAAAGAATCTCCGCCATAATCAAAGCAGTTATTATTCCTGAATCTGCGCTATAATTATGTTTGTAATAGTAATGTGCAGAATGCTCGCATGCAAAAATTGCATTCACATTTCTCATTGTCTGCTTTATATATGAATGGCCCACCCTATCTTTCACAGCTAAGCCGTTATTTTTAATTATTGTTTCAGGCACTATCCTGCTACATACTAAATTATAGATAATATTTTCATTAGGATTTTGTTCAAGAACTCTTTTTATTATTAAACAGCTTGTAAGGGAAGAGTTTATAATCTCACCTTGTTCGTCAACAAAGAATATTCTGTCAGCATCTCCGTCAAAAGCCATCCCAAAATCACATTTTTCCTTTTTGACTTTCTTTTGTAAATCTTTCAGGTTTTCAGACTTTGAAGGGTCTGCTAAGTGATTTGGAAATGTTCCATCTAATCTAAAATATAAGGGGGATATCTTAATATTTAAGCCTTTAAATGCCAAGGGAATTATCTTGCCAGCCATACCATTTCCAGCATCAACTGCAATTTTCAGATTCTTGATTTTTTTAATATCTACAAAAGAATGAACATGCTTTACATATTCTTTTAAAATATCTTTTTGGGTTATTTTTCCTTTTTTACTTATTTTTTTGAATTTATTTTTTTTAATAATCATCCTAATGTTTTTTAAGCCAGTATCATAGTTTATTGGAACAGCCCCTGCCCTGCAGAACTTGATTCCGTTCCATTCCGGCGGGTTATGTGATGCTGTAAACATGACTGCAGGCAGATTTAATTTTCCTGAAGCAAAATAAACAGTATCTGTGCTTACTAATCCTATATTGATGACATCAGAGCCCTGATCATTAGCCCCTTCAATAAATGCCCTGACAAGCTTTTCAGAACTTACCCTCATGTCATAACCAATAATTATCTTTTTACAATTAAGAAAATCCACCAAAGCTCTACCTATTTCATAAACTGTTTTTTCTGTTAAGTCTTTCCCGTAGATTCCCCTTACATCATAAGCTTTGAATATTTCTGACATTTTATTCTTATTTAATTTTTATTGATAGATTTTTTCACCATCAAGTTCTATCATACATTATCTGTTTTGTTTTTTTATTATTTTTAATGGAATACTAGAGTTTTTTAATAAATAATTTTATTCTTCATGACCTTCTTCATAAGGGTTTATACCCTCCCATTTTTTTTTTGCTTTTTCATATCTTTCTAGGTTTCCGATGTCAAACCATTGTCCGTGAAACAAAAAACCTCTAAGCCTTCCTTTTTTTGCCAGCTGCGGAAAGACGTCTTTTTCCAGCATTGAAAATCCATCAGGTATTAAATCAATCACTTCAGGCTCAAGGATATAAAAACCCGCATTTATCAGATTTGAAGGGGCTTCTTTCAGCTTGGGCTTTTCAATAAACTCCAAAATTCTTGTTCCATCAAGCCTTGCGACACCATATTGTGTAGGATCTGATACTGAAGTCAATGCAATAGTCGCTAAAGCATTCTTTCTTTTATGCAGCCTGAACATTCTTGGAATGTTGATATCTTTTAATTCATCACCATTTGAGGCAATAAAGCTAGAGTTTAAGTATTTTTTAGCTAATTTTAACGGTCCTGCTGTGCCTAACGGATTTTCTTCTTCGATATAATTTATATTGACTCCGAATTTAGAGCCGTCTCCTAAATATTCTTTTATCTTATCCCTCATATGGCCTACACATAGAATAATATCCCTTATACCATACTTTTTAAACAAGTCAAGCAAATGCTCAACAAGGGTCTTACCTTGAACATCCAGAAGCGCTTTTGGAAGTTTATAAGTTAAGGGTCTTAACCTTGTTCCTTTTCCACCAACCAGAAGGACAGCTTTGCCTGGAATGTCTGCTCCTAAGGCCTTAGTCAATAACCTCTCAATCTGCTGGCTTCTGTTCTTAATTACGGTGCCATCAATTCTCCTGTCAATTTGGTTTATAAGTTCATCATCCAAAGTTATGGTTATCCTTTCTTTCATCTTAGTTTATTTTTTAATCGGTAATCTTATTTTTTACCAATAGATATTCTTTCATAATGATACAGCACTATATTTTATTATTACTCTAAAAACTCTTAAACTGCTATATTTTTGTTATTTTTAAACTTTTCTATTTTTGTATGATGAAGTATGATGTTATAGAAAAATTTAAATATTAGTTGGAATCTAGCTTTATAATGGGGAGTAAAAATGGATAGAAACCTTGCATTGGAATTTGTCAGGATTACAGAAGCTGCATCTATCTCCTGCGCGCACTGGCTTGGGAAAGGAGATAAAATAAAAGCAGACCAGGCAGCTGTGGATGCAATGAGAAAGCGCTTTAATTATGTTGATTTTATGGGCAAAGTAGTGATAGGGGAAGGAGAAAAAGATGAAGCTCCTATGCTGTATGTAGGGGAGGAACTTGGAACAGGAAAAGGCCCTGAAATGGACATTGCTGTTGATCCATTAGAATGCACTACAAACCTTGCTAAGGGAAAGCCTAATGCCATCTCGGTTTTAGCAGCAGGCCCTAAAGGAACATTACTCAATGCTCCTGGAAGTTATATGGACCAGCTTGCAGTAGGTCCTGAAGCAAAAGGTGTTATTGATATCAAGGCTCCAATTAATACAAATCTTAAGAACATTGCAAAAGCTCTTGGCAAAGATCTAAAAGATATCACAGTTATGATTCTTGAAAGGCCGCGCCATGATGAGATGATAAAAAAGATAAGGGAAGCAGGTGCAAGGATAAGACTGATAGAACATGGAACTATTTCAGCAGGGATTGCTCCTGCAGTGCCTGATTCAGGAATAGATGTAATGATGGGTATAGGTGGAGCTCCTGAAGGAGTAATAACTGCAGCAGCATTGAAATGTTTAGGGGGGGATATGCAGGCAATTTTAAAGCCGCATAAGAAAGAGTTCAAACAGCAGGCGATTGATAGAGGACTTGATCTTGATAAGGTCTATGGAATAGATGACCTTGCAAAAGGCGATCAGCTGGTTTTTGCTGCGACAGGCATAACCGACGGACCTTTGCTTAAGGGAGTTATTTTTACAAAATATGGGCAGCTAACTCATTCTATGGTCATGCGCTCTAAATCAGGAACAATAAGGTATATTGAAACTCATCATCATGAGAGCATTCCGTCAAAGACAAATGTTTAGCTTTGCTAAACCCGCTATCCAGCAGGTATTTGCATAATGGGGGTGAATGAAATGAAACCAATATCAGGAAAAAAAATATTCAAAGCATTAAAAGACCAAAACTGCATAGTTCTTGCCTGTAATCCAAGAATAATACCAGGGATTGCAAAAGGAATTTTCAGGGCTGCCAAGGATATGGATGCAGCTTTGCTGATGGAGCTTGCAAGAACAGAATGCAACCATCATACCGGATATACTGGCTTAACACCAGAAACATTTTCAAGATTTCTTATTGAAGCAAATGATGAAGTCAAACATGACATATGGGCATTGCATGCAGACCATATTGGGATCAGGAAAGGAGATGAAGCTGATATTGCAGATACAAAAGAGCTGATTGACCATCAGATAAAAGCAGGCTACACAAGCTTTGCAATAGATGCTTCACATCTATTTAATTTTGAAGGAAACACAGTAGAAGAAGAACTTAAGCCCAATATTGATGTTACTATCGAGCTTGGAAAATTTATCCAGGAAAAGATGGAGGACAAAGAGTTTGGATTAGAAGTAGAAGTTGGAGAGATAGGAAGAACAGACACTGGAGGGATGATTTTAACAAAGCCGGAAGAGGCTGTTGTCTTTATAAAAAAACTCAATGAAGCCGGCCTTAACCCTGATGTGATTGCTATAGCAAATGGCTCCACACATGGCAATATCTATGATGATGAAGGAAATTTGATTGAGCAGGTTTCTATTGACATTGAACAGACAAAACAGGTTGCAAAAGCATTGAGGGATAATGGATTTCATGTTAGAATTGCTCAGCACGGCATAACAGGAACGCCTTTAGAGCTGATAAAAGAAAAATTTCCTAAAGGCGATATCATAAAAGGCAATGTTGCTACATTGTTCCAAAACATTGTCTTTGACGCTTTAAAAAAATATCATCCAGAGCTGCACAAGGAGATATTTAACTGGGTAATTGAAAACAAACCGATTGAGGGAAAAAAACAGGAAGAAATCTTTGGAAAAAACGGGAAATATGCGATAAAAGAATTTTTTAATCAAATCTATGCTATGAGTGATGAATGCAAAAAAGAGATTGAGGAAACAGCTTATGGAGAAACAAAGAAGTTTATTGAAGCATTTAATTCTCATGGCAGCGCATCGATTGTGAGAAAAATCATATAAAAACAAGTGTGTTAGCTTATGCTAAATATTTTAACTAAAAAATATGGACGTGAGGTGCTATAAACATGACAAAAATAAAAGTGGGAGTTGTAGGGTACGGAACAATAGGCAAAAGGGTTGCAGATGCTGTACGGCTACAAGAAGATATGGAGCTTGTTGGAATTACAGGGAATACTTATAACTTCAGGATGGAAGTCGCAAATGATAAAGGCATCAAAATATTTACTGTAGCAGATGATGCGGATTTTAAGGCAAACAATATAACTCCTGCAGGAAAAATGCAGGATTTGTTAAATGCTGTCGACATAATTGTGGATTGTACGCCTAAGAAGATTGGCAGAGCAAATAAAGAGAAATATTATATTCCAAATAAATTAAAGGCCATATTCCAGGGCGGTGAAAAGCCTGATGTTGGAGAAGCCAGTTTTGTTGCCCAATGCAATTACAAAGAAGCGCTGAACAAGGATTATGTCAGGGTTGTTAGCTGTAATACAACAGGACTTTCAAGAACTTTGCATGCTTTGGAAGAAAAATTTGGAATCAATAGTGTAACAGCTACCATGATAAGAAGAGGTGCAGATCCAGGAGATATCCATCACGGCCCAATCAATGCAGTTGTTCCGGTTTTGGAGCTGCCAAGCCATCACGGCCCTGATGTCAAGACTGTTTTAAAGGACCTGGAGATATTTACAACAGCAGTTTCCGGCTCTTTTACATTAATGCATTTTCATACGCTCGTATGTGAGATGAAAAAGAAAGTTGATGTAAAAGCTGTAATTGAAGTGTTTAACAATACACCCCGAGTGAGGGTGGTTAGGAATGCTGAAAAGGTACGGTCAACAGCAGAAATCATGGAATTGGCTAAAGATTTACAAAGAGGCAGAGGAGATATGCCTGAAATCTGCATATGGGAAGAAGCAGTAGGAGCTCATGGCAAGAAGCTGTTTTATATGCAGGCTATACATCAGGAAAGCGATGTTGTTCCTGAGAACATTGACTGCATAAGAGCAATGATGGGCTTTGAAGATGTAGAGAAGTCAATGGAGATGACAAACAAAAGCTTAGGTATTAAATAAATATTTTTATTTTTTTTTTGTTTCTCTATGCGTATCCAGACTACTTCTTTTTTTTCTAAAGTGAAAATTCGATGGAGTTTAACATCGCGCTGTTATATTAATCTGACCAAAGGGAAGACCTAAAATTAAGTGCAACGTTCCGAAGGAAAATTTTAGAGTTTTTGGATTACTGATAAATTCGAGCGTAGCGAATGAATATGTCCCAAGGACAAGAGAGGGACATCAGATTTTTTGTTTCTTTTTTCTAAAAAAAGAAGGTAGAATGGGCGTCAAAACAAGGTTAAGCCAAGTCTGGTGACTTAAAAATATTTAGTTTAAATCCAATTTATAAATCCATCAAACTTTTTGCCACTCAAGTTGACATTACCTCGAAACAGGAAATTTTTTATAGTTTACCCTATTTATAAAACCATAAGGTAAGAATGAAAACAAAGAGCCATTGGATGTACATATTAGAGATTTGAGAAAGGTAGAATCAGTTTTTCCACATGTGGTGAAGACAAAATTGCAGATACGCAGAACAATTGAAATTAATATAAAAATTTAATAAAATACTAAATAAAACAATAGGGGGTAAAGAGGAAATGAAAAACAATTGTGCATAAGGGGTAATCCAGTAGAATATGATGATAAGGATGAATATGTCCAATGTTCGAATTGTGTTGAAGTAAGCTAGGTATTTCCGAAGAAAGCTTAGGCAGACAGATGTGGGTGAAGTGTAATAGACTAAGCTCGATGTGATTTAAAATGGTGATGGGTGAGGTAATATGAATAAAAATTTTTTAGTGACAAACAATAATAAGCTGAAAGATATTCAAGTTAAAAGAAAATTCCTATTTGTATCTTATGACGGCCTTATTAGCGATACAGCTTGGCAGGTAATCAAGGAAGGACATGAAGCTAAATACTACATTAAAAATCCAAATTATAAAGAAGTGGGAGATGGATTTATTCCTAAAATATCTGATTGGAAAGG
>JADHVE010000042.1 GCA_016784195.1 Candidatus Woesearchaeota archaeon
GATGGGTTCCAACAAAAGATCTTAATGAAACTACAAAACATCTAAACAAAGTGAGCAAGGGCAATATATTCATCCAGACAAACAGGATAAATCCGAAAGACTCTGTGCCTGTTAAGCTAAACAATCCCAAAGCAGTAAAGCCTTTTGAATTCTTTTTAGATTTATACGCCCTTCCAACATATAAGGAGATTGACCCAACATTCCTTGTTTTCCTCATGTTTCCTTTATTGTTTGGATTCATGCTTGGAGATATAGGGTATGGTATGGTAACTTTAATTTTAGCGTTGTTATTGAGAAAAAAACTTTCTCAAGCCAAGATGTTTTTTGACATCTTTATTTTTTCATCCATCTCCACAATTTTCTTTGGGATTTTATTTGGGGAGGTTTTTGGAGAAGAAGTATTGTTTGGTGTAGCATTGCCTCACATATTGAGCAGAGCGCACAGCACAGGCATACTCCTTTCCGCTTCAATATTCTTTGGAATATTGCACTTGCTGGTGGGATACATTATAGGATTCATCAATGTGTATAAGGATCATGGGCTAAAAAAAGCTATTTATGAAAAGATTGGATGGATATTGTTATTTCCTCCTTTAATCCAATTGATAGTAAGCCTTAACATCTTAACAGGGGTATTTAAACAAATTGCCATTCTGGTACTTCTTCCAAATCTAGTTGTGATAGTTCTTACAGTAGGGGGTATAATCCTCATATTTTTAGGAGAGGGAATGCAGGGAGTAATAGAGCTTCCATCTCTATTCAGTAACATACTGTCATATGGCAGGCTAATGGCAATTGGTATTGCATCAGTAATGCTTGCAATGGTTACAAACGGTCTGGCAAAAGACTTTTTCCATGGGGGAATCCTTATGATTTTTGTAGGAATATTGATTCTTATCATAGGGCATACGCTCAACATAGCAATTGGCTGGCTGGGGTGTTTTTTACAGTCATTAAGGTTGCATTACGTTGAGTTTTTTACAAAATTTTTTAAAGGAGGGGCTCACCCATACAAACCGTTTGGAATCTAAAATTAAAATAATTAATATTGGGAGGTAATTGAAATGGTAGACATAAACATGGGATTGATAGCACTAGGTGCTGGTATGGCGATTGGATTAAGCGCTATTGGTGCAGGCATAGCAGAAAAAGCAATAGGGACAGCTGCAATAGGAGCAATTGCAGAGAAAGAGGAGTTGTTTGGTAAAGCCTTGATATTGACAGTCATCCCGGAAACTCTTGTTATATTCGGATTAGTGATAGCAATCATGATAATTCAGATGGCTCATTAATTCATTTTTATTTTTAAGAGGGACAAAATGGGCTTAGAAACTGTAAAAGATGAAATAATCAAGGTAGCCAAGCGTAAGGCAGAAGAAGTCATCAGCGAAGGCAAGAAAGAAGCAGATAAGTTACTACATCAGGCAGAGGAAACAATAAATCAGCGTAAGGAAGAATTAAATGCCGAGCTGAAAAAAACTGAAACCGCTATAAAAAATAAAGAGACTGCATTTTCAGAGTTAGAGATTAAAAAAATGTTCTTGGAAGGGAAAAAAAAGGCAATAGGGGGCGTGTTCGAAGGAGTAAGAAAAAAACTTAATACTTTGAACTCCAAGAAACGCGAAGCGCACATAAAAAAACTTCTGGGAGAAGCCCAAAAAGAGTTAGATGTAAAGCACGTATACTGCAATGCTCGGGATAGGGGGTTTGTGGAGGGATTTGATGTTGAGGAAACTGAGATTCTTGGAGGGATAATAGCTGAAAATGAACAAAAGGAATTGAGAGTGGATTATAGTTATGAGTTGCTTTTAGACAATATAAGGGAAAAGCACATGAATAGAATTGGTAATATACTATTTGGTTAAGATGCCTCAAAAGAATGTTTTTGCAATAAAAGAAGGGAAGAAAATAAAATTAGGGTTTTACCCCTACACCTATGCAAGAACTAGCGCCATGAAGGCATTATTATTGAAGAAAGAGGATTATCATAAATTGATGAAGATGGGAGTGAATGAGATAACCAAGTTTTTGCAGGATTCTGTTTACAAAAAAGAAATAAACGAATTGGCAACAGCCCATTCCGGAATAGACTTATTGGAAATTGCCCTTAACAGGAATTTGGCTGCTTCATTTGACAAATTAAGGAGAATATCTCAGGATGAACTGAGACTATTCATAGATGAATTCACAAAAAGGAAAGATATAGAGGATATAAAAACAATCCTGCGTGGAAGATTCACAGGTATAAACCAAGAAATAATTAAAAAATGTTTGATAGGCGCAGGAACTTTAAGCCTGGACTACCTGCATAAGCTGGCAGGCATGGAGTTCAAAGAGGCCATAAGTAATCTAACTATAATCCAATTCAGCCATTTGGAAAAGGCTTACAAAGATTTCTTAGAAAACAAGAGCTTAGCAAGTTTGGAAACAGAATTAGACAATTTTTATTACGAAAATATGTTAGAACTCGCTAATAACATTCCGGAAGAAGGCAAGTTATTCAAGGAGTTTCTGACAAGGGAAATAGACATCTTTAATATTATGACATTGTTAAGGCTGAAAAGGGAAAAGATGGATAGCAAAGAGATTGAAAAATATCTGTTCTTGTTTCGTGGTGGCAAGAAAGATAAAATAAAAAGTTTATGTAAGATAGATAATATAACCGAGATTGGAAAAAGGCTTGAAAAAGAGAAGTATGGCAGCATAGTTAAAAAAGGGCTGGAGGAATTTGAAAAAACAGGGTCATTAATAGATTTAGAGATAAACCTGAATAAGTATTTGTTAAGAACCTCGGTTCTACTAACTCACGAGCATCCTTTATCTATAAATGTTATACTTGGGTATATGTTTGCTAAAGAAATTGAAGTGAGAAATTTAAGGGTGCTCCTCAAGGGCAAGCAATTGGGATTAGAGGAGAGTTTTATTGAAAACCAATTAATTGTTTAAAAATAAAATCAAATGGTAAAAGTAGGCGTTTTAGGGGGATCAGAATTTATCGTTGGCTTCCAACTAGCTGGTATAAGAGACATTTTTGAAGCAACTGAACAGCCATTGGAGGATTTTAATATTATCAGGCAGAATAAAGACATGAGTGTTGTTATAGTTGATGATAAAATCTTGGATAAGCTGGACGAGCATGAAAGGTTGAATATTGAGGATTCAATAAAGCCCGTGTTCATACCTTTGTCAACAGAATCTGCTCAGGAAGGTTTGAGAAGGTTGATAATAAAATCTATAGGTATAGACCTGTGGAAAGATGATGATAGGTGATTTTAAATGGAAAATGGAGTTTTATTTAGAATAGCAGGACCGGTGGTTGTGGCTAAAGGAATTTCTGCTAGAATGTATGATGTTGTTCGCGTTGGCGATGAAAAACTAATGGGAGAAGTCATCCAGATAGATGGCGACAAGACAATCATTCAGGTTTATGAGGATACTTCTGGTATCAAGCCAGGAGAACCGGTCATTAATACCGGCAAGCCTTTAAGTGTTGAGCTTGGACCTGGTTTGTTGACCAGTATCTATGATGGTATCCAAAGGCCATTGCCAGTCTTAGTTAAAAAGATGGGGGACTATATTCAGAGGGGTGTCGATGCTCCTGGCATAGACCAGAAGAAAAAATGGGACTTTAAAGCAACAGTAAAAGCAGGAGCTCAGGTTTCTGCAGGATCTGTGATAGGAGAAGTTAAGGAATACAGCATCATACATAGAATACTTATCCCTCCAAATCAGGAAGGAAAGATTACCAGCCTTAAATCAGGAAGTTTTACAGTGGATGAGATTATAGGCCAGCTTGACAATGGTTTTGAAATAAGGCTCAAGCAGGAATGGCCTGTTCGTGTTCCAAGGCCGGTAAGGAAAAAGCTCAATCCTGAAATTCCTTTGATTACTGGTCAGAGAATCTTTGACGCGCTTTTCCCTTTAGCAAAAGGGGGGGTAGCGGCTATTCCTGGTCCATTCGGTGCTGGAAAAACAGTTGCCCAGCAGACCTTGGCTAAGTGGTGCGATGCAGAGATCATTGTTTATGTAGGGTGCGGTGAAAGAGGAAACGAGATGACTGAGGTTCTTAAAGAGTTCCCAGAATTAACAGATCCAAAATCGGGAAAGCCTTTGATGGAGAGGACTGTACTTATAGCTAATACTTCTAACATGCCTGTAGCTGCAAGGGAAGCTTCAATCTATACAGGAGTTACAATAGCAGAATACTATCGTGACATGGGCTATTCTGTTGCAGTAATGGCTGATAGCACAAGCAGGTGGGCAGAAGCTATGAGGGAAATTTCTTCAAGGCTTGAAGAGATGCCCGGTGAAGAAGGTTATCCTGCTTACTTATCAACTAGGCTTGCCCAATACTATGAACGGGCAGGGCGTGTAATCCCATTGGGAGTTGAAAAAGAAGGCAGCGTTACTTTGATAGGGGCTGTAAGCCCTCCGGGAGGAGATTTTTCGGAACCAGTTACACAGTCAACCCTGAGAATTACCAAGGTTTTCTGGGCGCTTGATGCAAAACTGGCTCAGAGAAGACATTTCCCGTCAATTAACTGGTTAACCTCTTATTCATTATATCTAAACCCTCTTGAAAAATGGTTTTCAGAGAATGTAGCATCTGATTGGAGAGAATCAGTCGGTAAATTAATGACCATGCTGCAGGAAGAAGAAAAGCTATTGGAGATTGTACAGTTAGTTGGCTCTGATGCATTGCCTGAAAAACAGCAGCTTCTGCTTGAGATAGCAAGAACAATAAGGGAATCCTTCCTTCAGCAGAATGCATTCCATGAAATTGACACATTCTGTGAAACAAAAAAGACTTACATGTTAATGAAGTCTATACTGCATTATTCAAAACTTGCAAATGAGGCGCTTGACAGAGGAGTAAGGATACAAACCATATTCAAAACAACATCAAAAGACAGAATGGCCGAAGTTAAATTCGAGAAAGACTACACAAAATTATTGAATGAAATTGATGCAAGCGTAGAAAAGGAGTTTGGTGATTTAAAATGAAAGAGTATAAAACAATTACAAAGGTTGCAGGACCTTTAATTTTCGTTGAAAAAACAGAGCCAATAGGCTATAGTGATTTGGTAAGGATAGCATTGCCTGATGGTACTGTAAAAAATGGCCAGGTTCTTGATACATCTGATGACATCGTTGTTGTGCAGGTCTTTGAAGGAACCTCGGGTATCGACAGGAGTAGTAGGGTCAAATTTCTTGGAGAGACCATCAAATTATCTGTCTCAGATGACATGCTTGGAAGAATACTAAGTGGATCAGGCAAGCCTATAGACGACGGTCCGGATATAATCCCTGAAAAAAGATTGGATATTGTTGGTGCTGCCATAAATCCTCAGGCAAGGTCAAGCCCTGAAGATTTTATCCAGACAGGAATCAGCACAATTGATGCAACAAACACATTAGTTAGGGGGCAAAAGCTTCCTATTTTCTCAGGTTCAGGCCTACCTCACAATGAGATAGCATTACAAATTGCCCGCCAGGCAAAGGTTATTGGTCAGAAGGCAAATTTCGTAGTAATTTTTGCGGCAATGGGCATTACCAACGAGGAAGCGCAATATTTCATAAAAGATTTTGAAGAAACAGGCGCTCTTAAGAGAAGCATAGTATTCCTGAATTTAGCTGATGACCCTGCTGTTGAACGTTTAATTACACCAAGGATGGCACTAACTGCTGCAGAATACTTCGCTTTTGAGAAAGGTATGCACGTCCTTGTTATTTTAACAGACCTGACCAATTATTGTGAAAGCCTTAGGGAGATTGGAGCAGCTCGTGAAGAAATTCCTGGAAGGCGCGGTTATCCAGGCTACATGTATACTGACCTAGCAATGATTTATGAACGGGCAGGAATGATTAAGGGCAAAAAAGGCTCAATAACTCAGATCCCTATTCTCTCAATGATTGGAGATGATATAACTCATCCAATTCCTGATTTAACAGGATACATCACTGAAGGCCAGATAGTTTTGAGCAGGGAGCTTCACATGAAGAATGTTTACCCTCCAATCGACATTTTGCCTTCTCTATCAAGGCTGATGAACTTAGGGATAGGTCCGAAAAAAACAAGGGAAGACCATAAACAGGTTTCAGACCAAATGTATGCCAATTATGCTGAAGGCCGTGACTTAAGGGGCTTGGTTGCCATAGTTGGCGAAGAGGCCTTAAGTGAAAGAGACAAGAGATTGCTGAAATTTGCAGAACAGTTTGAAGCAAGGTTTGTCTGCCAAAAAAGAGACGAAGACAGGAACATAGCAGAGACTTTAAATTTGGGCTGGGACTTAATGGGTGAAATACCTGAAAAAGAACTGACAAGGATAAACCCTAAGTTAAGGGAAAAATACTACAAGGCAAAAGTTGAGGAGAAAAAAGTTAAAGAAGAAAGTAAATAAGAGGTTAAAGAAGAGAATAAATTAAAAAATTAAATGGCAATTGAGATTAAACCAACAAGATCTGAACTAATCAAGCTGAAAAGGCAGATTAAACTAGCCCAGTCTGGCTACAGCCTGTTGAAGAAAAAAAGGGATGGCCTAATCCTTGAGTTCTTTGATATTCTGAAAAAAGCAAAAACACTAAGGGGAGAGTTAGTTGAGCAGTATAAGTTTGCTTTAGGAAAGATAAACATAGCAAGGACTGTAGAGGGAGACTTAAAAATAAAGTCCGTTGCCATGGCCATCAAGCAAACTCCGGAAGTCATTTTAAAAACAAAAAATATCATGGGTGTAAAAGTTCCTAAAATTGAATCCTCTGAGCTTGAAAAGAATTTCTTGGATAGAGGTTATGGTGCTTATAATTCTGCTGCAATAGATGAGACTGCGCATGCTTATGAGAAATTAGTTGAGAAGGTATTGCTGGCAGCTGAAGTAGAAACCTCTATGAGAAAGCTGCTCAAAGAGATAGAAAAGACAAAAAGGCGTGTAAATGCCCTGGAATTTGAAGTCATACCTAAAATGCAGAAGCTCAGCGCGTTTATCACTTTGAGACTAGAAGAGATGGAGCGTGAGAATATTTTCAGGATGAAAAGGCTGAAGGTTAGTTCTTGATTGGTTTTGTTTTTATATTCCTAAGAATTTATTTTAGAAAAAAAGATAAATAAAATCTGAGGTTTACTTTAGCAAAGATAGTTGCTTAAATCATAATTATTATCGGATTTTTTATAGAGGGTAAAGGATAATTTTTCTTAAGAAGATAACTTGATCCAGACTCAGTTAAAAAAAAAAATAAAGAAAAAAAATTTATGCTCCTTTTGCAATCCTCCAGATATCTTTTAGCCCTACTATAACTACTGCTGGTATGATAAATGCAAGAATGCCCTGGAATATGCCTTGCAGATAAATGCCTACATACATTATTCCGCTAAAGGCTGTTCCTGCTCCTCCTGCATAACTAAGTAATACCAGAGTAACTCCTACCATCAGGAATTCTTTTGTTTCTTTACCGGTAATGTTAAGGAAGCCAACTATAATTCCCAGTACGATTAACAAAGAAATCAACCAATGTGTTGCTGTTGTTAAGGCTGGTATGGCCAAACCTAAAACCACTGCAATTATTATTCCTACTACAAATGCATATTGTCCAACTTTTTTTTCCAACATTCTCACCTCTTTTAATTATAATTATCCTGATTCTGGAGATAATCATATTTAAATATTGTGTTTTTTAATCATTTTTTAGCCATTACTCATTTTTTGCAATTAAGAACTAGCTACATGCACAATTATTTGAACATTTTTTTAAAAAATAATTATAATATTTATTTAATGGGTTGGTGGAAGGGTTACTGGCTTAACACTTAATTCTGTTTGGGGCCTAATTGGTATTTTTTTTAATGGCAATCTGTTTACAATGCATTTTCAACTCAATTTATCTAATATTTCATGAGCGTTTCTTACATTTAGGTGTTCATTTAACCTATCAGCCATACTGCCTAATCTTAGAACAAGTTTTGTTTTGAAATAATCCATTTCCTTGTTTGATACTCTTGCGAACCTGTCTGCTTCTATCAGGCCATAAGGGTAGCCTAAGAAAACAGGATCATTGGAGTTTTCTGCTATTAAACTTAAAGTTTCATCTATTCTATGTTTTTGTTTTTTATAAACTTCGAACCTGAATATATGTCTGCTTTTTTCATGAAGTTTAACGAAAAACATCTCAGCTTGGTGCTTTAAGCTGTTGATTTCAGCAACAGGTGAATAATTCCATCTGCCTTGTGCTTTTAAAGCTCCTAAAACAGAAATCAGAGAATTGCCTTTTTCCGTCATTATTGAGCAGGTTTTGCTTAAAGCAGAAACCAAAATGTTTTTTTCTAGGGCTTTTTCAAATAATTCATTTAAATATCCATCTTCGTTGGTTGTTGAGCTTTGCAAAGAACCGTCCAGGACTAAAATGTCTTCATTATCCAGCTCTTCAATAATATTTTTAGCCATTCTTAATTCAGAGAATCTTCGTATAACATTCGCGATCATTGAGATATTGATCCTGTGTATTCCTGTCTTTAAGCTTTCATCAAAAGAGCTAAAGCTTAAGTCTTTTTCATCAGGAAGAATCTCTTTATTTTCAGAAAACAATTTAGCTTTATAAAAAATTTCATCCTTACCTTCAGCATAAACTAAGGAATAAAATTCGTATTTTTTTGATTTTATTTTTTTGTTGGCTTTGTATATTGAGCAATAAACCCTTATCAGATTAAGAGAAAAATCAGCTGCTTTTAATATCTCTGAATTTCCCCCATCAATGAATGCTAATTTTTTGCTGCTACCTGCTTTCTCTATTTTATGGAAATTGTTTTTAGAGATTTTGAATGGCTTGTATGAGGCATCAGAGAATTTTGGAGTTTCTTCTTCAAAGACTACATTGCTGCTTAACTTTTTCTTTATCTCTTCTATTAAAGCGTCCATATGATATAGGAATTTTATTTTATTTTTATATGTTGTTAAAAACAACTCTGCTGAACCCCTTTTGTTCTTTGCACCTGATGTTTATCTTTCATTAGTAAATTCAGGTGCAGTGAAAAAATTAAATACACCTAGTTTTGTTTAATTTTTCGGATATATACGCGCCCCCTAGTTTTACGAAGCTCATGGGAATTCACTGGCCAAAATTGGTACGGGTTTCAGCAGAGCCTAAAACACAAATCTTTTTAAATATCTACTAAGTTCACAAAACTTATGATTACAGAAGAACAAAAAGAACTAATAGAGAAAATAAACAAGTTAAAGAAAGAGAAAGATGCAGTTATTTTAGTGCATAATTACCAAAGGCCTGAGATTTATGAGGTAGCCGATCATATAGGAGATTCACTAGGCTTGAGTCAGGAAGCCTCTAAGACAAAGGCAAAGATAATAGTTTTCTGCGGAGTGGATTTTATGGCAGAGACTGCCAAAATACTCAATCCGGACAAGAAAGTTTTACTGCCCACAAAAAGTGCGCAATGCCCTATGGCAGCAATGGTAACTGTCAAAGAATTGAAAGAATTGAAAGAAAAATATCCTGATGCTGCTGTTATATCCTATGTAAATACAAGCGCGGAAACAAAAGCAGAGAGTGATATCTGCTGCACTTCCAGGAATTTTGTGGAAATTACTGATTCACTGCCCAACAAAGAGGTAATATTTGTTCCGGATGAGCATATGGGAAATTATCTACAAACAAAAACCGATAAAAAAATAATCATCTGGAAAGGATATTGTTATGTGCACACTAAAATATCTGCAGAGAATATAAAAAAAGCAAAACAACTACATCCGGCTGCGGAGTTTATTGCACATCCTGAATGCCCGATGGAAATTCTTGAGATTGCAGACAAAGTTTGCTCTACAGAAGGCATGATCAAATATGCTAAACAAAGCAAGGCAAAAGAATTTATAATAGCGACAGAAGAAGGAATGCTAAACAGGCTTAAAAAAGAAGTTTTGGGTAAAAAGTTCTATGCTGCAGGAGGGGTATGTTTTAACCAAAAGTCCATTAATCTGGAAAATCTTTATGAGGCTTTAAAAAAAGAGCAATTTGAAATTAAAATTCCTGAAGAAATAAGAATTAAAGCTAAAAAAGCAGTTGAAAGGATGATGGATGTAGGATGAGAAAAAACAAAACCCTAAAATTTTTTGACAGAAGCGGTAAATTAAACTTAAAAAACAGAGAATACTATAATTTTGTTAAGGATTTTCTGAATCTTCAATTGAAAGATGATGTTAAAAAAGGAGATATAACTACAGATATTCTAAAGATAAGCAAGAGAGCAAAAGCTAGAGTTTTAGCGAAAGATGATGGCATTATTGCCGGTCTGCAGGAATTGGGGTTGTTGTATGCAGGCTGTGTTCTAAGATTCAGAAAAAAAGATGGAGATAAAATAAAAAAAGGAAATATTATTGTTGAAATTCAGGGAAATTTAAAAGAGCTGCTGATATTGGAGAGAACCGGGCTTAATATTATTCAGAGGATGAGC
>JADHVE010000043.1 GCA_016784195.1 Candidatus Woesearchaeota archaeon
CATCACTATAATTGCTTTTGTGGATGTCCCACTTGTTTTCATCTTCCCAAACACTATGCCTCTGGTAACCCATGATAAAATCCCTGCGCTTAAGATGCCTTTACTCCATACTCTGCTGGCTTTTTTATTTTATGGCTGCTTTTTTTATTCAGCCTCTCAATAAATTTATGGTTATTCTCCACTAACTCGTCATTCACATCAAACTCATCAAATAGCTTCTCTAAATCCCCTAAAATATCTTCCAATTAGACCACCTCGCATTTTCCCGGTTTATAAATCTTTTTTTTAATACTACTACAAGGTAATAATTATTTATTAAATACTGCTTTAATTTTTTCCCTTAAATGGTATTCGGATTTAAAGCCTGCAAACCTGTCTTTTTCCTCTCCATTATGGAAGACAACAACACAAGGCAACCCGGCTACATTGTATCTTTCTTTTAGCTCTTTATTCTCCTCAATATTGACTTTTACGAATTTTAGTTTGTTATTGTGCTCTTCAGAAAGTTTTTCAAAAACAGATGCTGCAGAAATACAAGGGCTGCACCACGGAGCCCAGAAGTCAACGATAACCGGTAAGTTGCTTTTAACAACTTCTTTTTCAAAGTTATCTTTGTTAAGCTCAAGCATAATTTAAGAAAAAATAAATAGTTTATATACTTTACTATTTGTAAATTTTTTACCTCAAGCCAATTTTTCAGCAATTTTTTTAATCTGATTTTTAGTATCTGTTAATGATTTGTTATTATCGACGATAAAATCCGAATATTTTAATTTTTTCTTTAAGGGCATCTGCGACTTTATTATCTGCTCTATCTCTTCTTTAGAGTATTTTTTCTTTTTTAAAATTCTTTTTATTGAATTTTTTCTGTTTGCCTTAACAACAATTATCTTATCCGCTAAATTCTGGGCTTTTGCCTCAATAAGAAGAGGAGCATCAATTATCATATTTTTTTTATTTTTTATCCTGGATATTAATTTTTTTAATTCCTTTAGAATTATAGGATGGGTTATCTTATTTAACTTTTTTAATTTCTTAAAATCACTAAAAACAATTTTCTTTAATTTATTCCTATCATCAGTTCCAAATTCTCTTAAAATTTTATTTTTTAAATTTTTATTGTAAATATCCCTGTACAATTTATCAACATTAATAACCACAAAACCATGTTTTTTAAATAAATTAGAGACTGTTGTTTTTCCAGATCCAAAAGAGCCTGTTATGCCAATTATCATATTATTCAAGTTATATCTTTATTGTTTTTAAAATTATTGATTTAACAATTATATCTCTTCAAAAACTCAATTGTTCTAAAAGAGTCATTTTACCCTTTTTTTCTGCAAATTGATGGGAAGTCGGAGATGAAATCTATGCAGACGGGTTAGATAAGGCTGCTGGCGGGCTTATAGGCTGTACAGACCCTGACTGCAGCGGAACAATACCCTGATATAGGTTTACCATGAAAATATCAACCCATTAGGGGGCAACAGTCCAGATTTTTGAAGGCTTGACTGTAATAGCAGAAGAGTGGATTACAACTAAACTCAGAAAATCGAATGCTGCAAAGAAGAGCCTTTTACAATGGCTGCATCAAAAGCAGTTCCAAGTTGCCTATAACCATAAAAACCTAATCAAGCACGAGAGGATAATCTTTAATGAAAAGAAAGGAGAGCCAGTAAAATGATAACTATCATTTACAGTGATTAGCAAATTATTTAAACACCAATCCATAAGTTTACCTTAAAAATGATTGAATGGTTTGTTTCGATAATATCCATTATCTTTGTAGCTTACCTTTTATTTACATTTACAACATATACCATTCTTGGAGTAAATATTGTTTTGTTAATAGTATTAGCAATTTTGATCAATAAAAACTTAAAGAAAAAAGAGATGGTAAGATACTATCTAATTGCCTTGTTACTGACATCCTTAGTTCTTATTTTCAGCGATTATGGCATCTTTTACACTCTGCTGAGAATTCTTGAAAAGAACCTTTTTTTATCCATAGTAACTCAGGTTTTATTGCTGGTTTATGCTTTCGCTAATCTCTCAATTCTGTTAACAAATTCTACTAATGAACTGATAAAAAAAATTAAGTGATTTTTGCTCAGTTTCCAAATGAAACATTTACAAAAAAGGTATTAGTATACCTTTCTCCTCTAAAAAAATGCAAAGCTTTTTATATTAGTAAATTCATAAAAGAGTTACGTGGGGGTGGAAATATTAACCTTATTAATTCTAACAAGCTTGAATTAATCAGATTTGAAGATGACTTTTACACTCACAAGCAGGTTGAGCTGAAAAATGGCCTGTTGTTTGTGAGAATAAAAAAAAGGTTCCATAATAAGAAATTCATGGCCTTATGTTAGGATAAGCTAAAATGAAACTGAAAATATTCTCTTTGTTTTTGATTCTGGTGTTAATCGTAAATTTAATATTGTACATATTGCAAATAATTAGCACATGGCTGTTTTGGCTTATTATCATCATTATTGCTTTAATAGCCTATAAAGTGATGCCTTACTTAAAACAACAAAATTCTACTTAACCAGGCAGCGGTTGGGGATACTAAACTATTATTGTTACATGGAATCCTAGACTGTGCTCAGAAATGTTTGTATTTCTGACTTGGATGTGTTCAAAAACCGCACAGTACCTCTGATGCTACCTCTGTAGCATACTGTCTATCTTTGTTAGGTGGTTTTTGACAAATAAAGAGAAAAAGAAAAATAGAAAATAAAATTAAGCCTTTCCTAAAATTCTGAAGACTTTAGTGCCGCATTTTGGGCATTCTCCTTTCATGGCTTTCATCTTGTTCTTCATAATAATTTCTTTGCCATCTTTAATGTCAACCTGTTTTTTACATTTCATACATCTTCCTTGTACCATATTGGTTCACCTCAAAATTTTAATATATAGAGATTTTCACCCCAATTTATATGTTTTTATCCATCATAGTATATAAATCTGCCGGAAATTAGTATATAGAATAGGCTATTTTACTATTTTTAGAAGCTCCCTTATATCGCCTATCGTATAGTCAGCTTTAGCCTTTGCTTCAGGGTTCCCATACTTTGCAAAGCAAGTTCTTATGCCTAATTTTTTTGCCCCTTCAATATCCCTCTCAGGCCGGTCACCTACCATCAGACATTCTTCTGGCTTTATTTTTAGTTTATTAAGTATTGTTTTGAACGGCTCTTTAGAAGGTTTTTCCTTTTTAGTATCTTCCAAAGTCACAACAACATCAAAAAAATTACTCAGCTTCATAGAAGCAAGCCTTATCCATGCCTTAAGCCTTGGAGCATCTGTTAAAATCCCTAATTTAATACCTCTATCTTTTAGCTTTAATAAAACATAATCAGTGCCAGGATAAGGATCAAGAAAGCCAGACCTTGCTTTTCTGTATGCAACTATGCCATTAGCCAATATCCTGTAGTTTATCCTTCCAGTTACTTCTTTAAGGAATTTCTGGAATATTGTCTTTTCCTCTAAACCATACTTATCATACAGGACGAATAAAACTTCAATCGCTTTTTTCCTTTTAACATCTAACCCAGATCCTATCATAGCAGAAATAGCAGCATCACAACTAGCTTTTTTCATACTCATGAAATCTATCAAAGTGTTGTCTAAGTCAAAAATAACTGCTTTTATCATAAAAAAAGAATGATTTATTTGTTTATATAGTTTGTTGTATGCTAAATGGATCTATGGCTATTTTTCTATTGATTTTTATACTCATCCCATCCTTTAATCTCTAAATCACTAATCTTTTTAGTATGGATAGATTCAACAAAAAGCTTGGTTAATTGCTCATTTGTTAATAAGGGTATTGCAAAGTCGACTGCTCTACGCCTTACCAAATAGTCATTTGTCAGTTCTTCCTCTTCCTGGCTTTTTGGAATGTTAATCACTAAATCAATCTTGCCTCCAGCTAAGTAAGTCATTATATTAGGCTCTTTTTTCTCAAGAGGCCAATAAAGGATTTTACATGGAATCTTATTTGCCTGTAAAAATTTTCCAGTGCCTAGGCTTGCATACAAATTAAAGCCCATTTCACAAAGCTTCCTTGAAGATTCTAACAAGCGGACTTTGCTCTTTATCGGGCCTGTTGATAATAATACATTATTTTTGGGAATTTTAAATCCCACAGATATAAGAGCTTTCAGAAAAGCCTCATTCAAATCAGAGCCTAAACAAGCAACTTCTCCAGTAGATGCCATTTCAACCGATAAGACAGGATCAGCGCCTTTTAAGCGTGAAAAAGAGAACTGAGGAGCCTTAACTCCAACATAGTCTAAGTCAATAGTGTTGTATTTTCCGGAAACATCTTTTCCCATAATAGCCTTTGTGGCTAGGTCAATAAAATTATTTTTTGTGACTTTTGAAACAAATGGGAAGCTTCTTGAAGACCTTAAATTACATTCAATAACCTTTATCTCATTCTCTTTTGCTATGAACTGCATGTTAAAAGGTCCTGTTATCTTCAAAGCAGATGCTATCTTTTTTGCTATTTCTTTTATGCGCCTTATAGTTTCTAAATAAGTAAACTGGGGAGGCAGCACCATAGTGGCATCTCCTGAATGGACGCCTGCATTCTCTACATGCTCTGATATAGCGTAAATAATTATCTTGCCATCAGCAGCCACAGCATCTATTTCAATCTCTTTTGCATTCATAATGAATTTGCTCAAAACAACAGGGTGTTCTTTACTCACAGAAGTTGCTTTTTGCAGATAGATACCCAGCTCATGCTTGTTAAATGCAACAGACATTGCAGCACCGGATAAGACATAAGAAGGCCTTATCAAGACAGGATATCCGACTTTTTTTGCAAAATTTTCAGCATCTTCTGTTTTTGCAGCCTCTATCCATTCAGGCTGGTCTATGTCTAATTTATCGCAAAGCCTGGAAAATTTATGCCTGTCTTCAGCATTATCAATGTTTAATGGGGATGTTCCCAAAACTTTCACTTTTTGCCTAAACAGTCTCATTGCCAGATTATTAGGTATTTGGCCTCCCATTGATACAATAACACCTTGAGGGTTTTCTTTTTGGTAAATGTCTAATACTCGCTCAAAACTCTGCTCTTCAAAATAGAGCCTGTCACAAGTATCATAATCAGTTGACACAGTCTCTGGATTGTAATTGATCATAATGGTCCTGAAATTTAATTTTCTTAATGTAAGAACAGCATTCACACAACACCAGTCAAATTCAACTGAAGATCCTATCCTATAAGCGCCTGAGCCTAGTACAATTATGCTGTTCTTTTCTTCAAATTCGATATCATCCTCATTGCCATTATAAGTAACATACAGGTAATTAGTTTTTGCAGGATATTCAGCAGCTAAAGTATCTATTTGCTTAACCACAGGGATTATCTTATTTTTTATCCTTAACTCCCTCACTTTTAGCATATTATTATCCATATCCTCGTCTGATGGATTTACCAGCCTTGCAATCTGAAAATCAGAAAATCCAAGCTTTTTTGCCTCCAGCAATGCCTCTTTCGGGATGTTTTTAAGATTGTATTTTTTTAGGTCATTCTCAGCATCTACTACATTTTTAATTTTATATAAAAACCAATTGTCAATTTTTGTAAGCTCATGTATCTTTTCAATTGAAAATCCTTTTTTTATTGCTTCAACAACAACCAAAAGCCTTTTGTCTGTTGGCTTTTTCAGTTCTTCTTCAATACCATCAAATGAAATCTGGTTGCCTACAAGCCCGTGCAGGCCTACTCCTAACATACGGATAGCTTTCTGGATTGCCTCTTCGAATTTTCTTCCGATGGCCATTACTTCCCCTACTGATTTCATTTCTGATCCTATGTGGAAGCTGACTTTCTTGAATTTCTCAAGGTCCCATCTTGGAATTTTAACAACACAATAATCAAGAGCAGGCTCGAAACAGGATTTGGTTTTCTTTGTTATTGAGTTTTCCAATTCAACCAGGCTGTAGCCAATAGCGAGCTTTGCAGCAACAAATGCCAAAGGATAACCTGTTGCTTTACTGGCTAAGGCAGAGCTTCTTGAAAGCCTTGCATTAACCTCAATTATCCTGTAATCTTCTGAATTAGGGTCAAATGCAAATTGTATATTACATTCTCCCACAATGCCTAAGTGCCTTATTACTTTTATTGAAATATTCCTCAGCTTATGGTATTCTCGGTTAGTCAATGTCTGGCTTGGAGCAACAACAATACTTTCTCCAGTATGGATTCCCATTGGGTCAAAATTTTCCATATTGCATACCGTAATACAGTTATCATAGCCATCTCTAACAACTTCATACTCAATCTCTTTCCAGCCACCAAGGTATTTCTCAATAAGAATCTGCGTAGAATGAACAAATGCCTTTTTTAGAAGCTCTTCTAGTTGTTTTTTATTATAAGCTCGTCCTGAGCCCCGTCCTCCCAAGGCATAAGCAATCCTTACCATTACAGGATATCTTATTTTTTCAGCAGCCTGCAGGCCTTCATTTACTGAAATCACTGCTTTGCCTTCAGGAACCTTTAAATTTATTTCATTTAGCTTCTCAACAAAAAGATGCCTGTCTTCTGTGTTTTTTATGGCGCTAACAGGGGTTCCTAAAACCTCGACATTATATTTTTCAAAAACGCCTTTGCTTTCAAGCTCAACCCCGCAGTTTAATGCAGTTTGGCCTCCAAAACCCAATAAAATTCCATCTGGCTTTTCTTTTTCAATAACTTTTTCAACAAAATAAGGTGTTACAGGCAAAAAATAAATCTTGCCAGCCATACCTTCACTTGTCTGTATAGTTGCAATGTTTGGGTTAACCAAAACTGTTTTTATTCCTTCCTCATTTAATGCTTTTAGGCACTGACTTCCCGAATAATCAAATTCACCTGCTTCTCCTATTTTTAATGCACCGCTTCCTAAAACTAAGACTTTTTTAGGTTTATTCATTTTTAATTTTTTAGCCATTAAATTTTTACCATTAAGTTCTATTCCACTTCACAATTATTTGAGCATTTTCTTGTTTTTTTTTGATTATTTTTATTTGTTACACAATTTATAATTAAAAAAATTAAATCCAGCCATAATCACAACTAACTGTTATTGTATCTGTGCTGTATTGGTAATTTTTTATTGGATTTTTTATTATTGGTTTATTTTTTAATTTTCATAATGATTTTTAATATTTAATTTTTTAATAAATTCATCAAACAAAAATTCTGTATCAACAGGGCCAGGCATTGCTTCCGGATGGAATTGAACCGACATAAAAGGCTTCGTTTTATGTTTTATCCCTTCATTTGTTCCGTCATTTACATTAACAAACCACTCATCCCAGTCATTAGGCATTTTTTTCATATCAACTGCAAAGCCGTGGTTCTGAGTTGTTATAAAGCATCTTTTTGTGCCTTTGATCAGGCAAGGCTGGTTCTGGCTTCTATGTCCATATTTCAGCTTATATGTGTCTCCGCCAGCTGCTAAAGCTAAAATCTGGTTGCCCAGGCAGATGCCAAATATTGGAATTTTCATTTCAATTGCTTTTCCGATATTTTCTATAGTTTTAACATTCATTTTAGGATCCCCTGGGCCGTTGCTTATCACAATACCATCAAAACCATGATCAAAGAAGTCATAATCATAAGGAACCCGCATTACAGTCACATTTCTTTTCAATAAACAGTTTATTATATTGTTTTTAGCTCCGCAGTCAACCAAAACAACTTTTTTATTATTTATATCATCATTATGGTTTTTACTTGCATAAATAACCGGCTCATTAATTGAAACTTCCTTAACCAAATCAGCCTTATTTGGATTGTAAAACTCTACATCACTATTCTCTGAAACAATTTTGCCCGACATTGTTCCTTTTTCCCTTAACTTTTTGGTTAATGCTCTTGTATCTATGCCATAAATTCCAGGGATATTTTCTTCCTTTAACCAGTCACTTAAGCTTTTGACAGCATTCCAGTGACTATATTCTCTAGAATAATCAGAAATTATTAAGCCTTTTACCTGGATTTTATCTGACTCAAAATACTTTAAGATATTCTGGCTGTCTTTGTCTTTAGCTGGAACCCCATAATTCCCAATCAAAGGGTAAGTCAGAACTAGAATCTGGCCCTTGTAGCTTGGATCAGTCAATGATTCAGGATACCCGACCATGCCTGTGTTAAAAACAACTTCTCCTGCGCTGCCTGTATCTGCTCCAAAAGAAAAACCAGAAAAAACAGAACCATCTTTTAGAACAAGCTCAATGTTATTTTTTTTGGTCATTAAAAAAAATAGATACTCATAACTCATTAATAAATATTACTATAATGTAGAATATAATAAAGCAAAATTTAAGGGAGGTACCCCCTATAGAACTCTCTTTTTACCAAAAATAAAAAACCAAAGAAGTTTATATATTTTTTGTTTTGAACTATGCGCCTTTGAACTTAATCAGATTAGATTTAAGATTGTTTTTTAATTAGTGTAGCTGGTTTTGTAACTATGTACTGAGCTGCTAAAGTGAATAAATCTTCTGCATTTTCAAATAGGGGTTCTTCTGTTTTTTTATCTTTAAACCCAAAACCATGCACATCATATATCCCTAAGAGTCCATAAGTTACAATATCACTGGAACTTTTATAATATTGGCTTACTCCAAAATCGCTGGTTCTTAAAACACCCGGAATTCTATTTTTATCCTGGCTTATGGTGTTTGCTACATCAATCATGCCTTTTGCAATTCCATTGTTCCATTTAGAGGGTACTACAAAAATTTTATCGTAGTATGTGAATTTAAAATCTCCTGCTGCCTCTTCTGTAGCAATCAAACCTCCAAGCAATTCATTTTTATCGTCTACTGGAAAAACGACAAATGACAAATTTTTAGGATAATTTTTACTGTCTTTTACTAAGTAATCAGGAACAACTTCCATTCCTCTAGCTGCGAAAGATTCCTGCATACATTTTTCCAAATCCCCTCTGGAGATTTTATCGGAAAAATTGATGTCCAAAATGGGAGGCCCCACCATATATGTTGGTTCCATAACTTTAATTGTTATTTGTTTTCTTTTAAAAGCCTAACGCCCTATTCTGGACAAATTAGACAAAAATGTCCTATATTGGACAATGTCTAAAATACTAGTAAATTATCCTATACTGAACTATAATGTCCGAAACAAAACATTTAAATAGAAGTTATAGAATAAAAGTAATGAGCGGTGCACTTTTTTGAGAGGGTACCAAACTGAACAAGGTGTAAACGCTCCATAACAAAAATTTTGTAAATTATTGTGGGGGGCGAAGCTCCCTTTTTTTTATGATTCAATGGCTCAAAAAGACCTTTCAGAGTGGTTCGACACTAAGAAAATAGAGATAAGCCAGAAAATCTCAGAATTAATCAGCCAGCCTTACGCTAAAGATTAACAGCTGTTCCTTGATTTTGGGGGGTGTGCGGAACAGGATAATGTGGAATTTTCTTTCACGTCATGAATCAGGAAAATTTCAACAATAAAAAATACATTAAAAAAGTACCCATACAGCACAAATACAATAAAATTTAGTTGTGGTTGTGTTGATTTTTTATTATTATTAAAAAATTTTAAACATTAAAAAATAATAACCAAAGACAAAAACAAATAAACACGCAAATAATTGAATTTGTGTAAAATCACTTAATGGTTAAAAATAAATTAATAATAAACTACTAATTGATTTAAATTTAAAGTTGGGGGTGAAGATGAGCATAACCAAACTCACTGAACATTATATAGCAGAGCATCCTTCAGTAAATGATTGCTTGAAGAAAGGCCTGATTAATTATTCTTCTTTAACAAGAAACATCTGCAAAGATTTAAATTTAGATTTAAACAAGAATTTTGATGCTGTCTTAATAGCCTGCAGAAGATACTATAGAAAAGTAAGCAAAGAACCTGTTTTAGAGGACAAGATAATAAATATTCTGAAGGGCAGCAAATTAGAAGTCAAAACCAAGATAGTTGTTGTTTTGGTAGAAAAAAATATCTATTATGGCAATTTGATTGAGCTACAAAAAGAAGTCAAAAAGAAATCAGAGCTTTTCCATATCATAGAAGGTTCAAATACCACAACTATAATAACTGCTCATGAATTTTTGGGAGTTGTTAAG
>JADHVE010000044.1 GCA_016784195.1 Candidatus Woesearchaeota archaeon
AATATCAGGTACCAGTGTGAATGCGTACATTAATGAAAATCTCGTTTTCAGTGGCATTCCAGATGAAGGCAGCATTATAAATGCACAGGGAAATTTTACATCAGGAACTAATAAGGTGAGGTATACTCAATCTTATGCAAACTGCCCTGGTGATGACGGAACAACCCATGTTATTCTGACATACAAAACCGCACAAATGCAGACAATCAGCAGCAAAACTGAATTCCCTCTAGCAGTTGTATATGCAGATGGAAGGATAAATGATTATGAAAAGCCAATATTTACCCCAAATGTGGATATAAGCGAGATGAACATAAGCCTAAATGTCAAAGCAAGCTCTGTTGACCTTGATTTCAGGTTAAACGGTATGGAATTTAATATTGGAAGTAAAGATGTAATAAATAATCATGTTGGGTGGAGCGATGATGAGATTAAGAATAATTTATCTGCAAATGGGCTTTCTTATAGTGATTTAACAGACACTTATTTCTATTTTGTATTTGATTTTCTTCCTGAAAACAACAACGTTACAATATTCGAAAATTCAGGTGTAAATATTGAAGGCAATCTGGGCATGGAGCTTCCTTTTGGCTCAATAGACATAAGCCAGACAATTGATGTAGCATCGCAAAATGATCCAACTGGATGGAGCTGGTGCTCTGACTCTTACCATGATGTTGACTGGACATTTAATGTTCCATCTAACTCAACTCATTTATACTCAGACTGGCTTATCGGATGGTGCTGGGCAAATGATGCTGATCAAATAGCGAAGGCCAATGGAATAGACTTATACAGGCATATAGAAGGTAATCCTGGATCAGATCCGTTTATAGAGGCATTTGCCCGATTCGGGTATACTAAAGATGTCGTATCTGGAAGCATAGTCGCAGGACAAAACACATTTTCATTACAGTTTGGTTCTGATTATTCAACAAAGCCGTCCATATCCTACGGAGAAAATGTTTTCTTTATACCTAACAGCGTAAGCTACAGTTCAGTTTTAGAAGAAGCAGAAGGATGCACATGGGCAGTCCAAATCTATGATGGCAGTAAAAAAACCATAAAGGTTCCAAAAGGCTATAGTGGAAGCAACAACTGCATATACAACACAACTAACATAGCATACAACAATAAGGATTCACTGCAGGTTGTAGCTTTAAGAATATTTGAGCTACTGGATTTTGATGATAACGGAAATGTGGATTTGTTGGTAAGTGATGATGATTTAGAAATAGAAACCATAGTTATCTCCAAGGTCCCTTCCTTATGGGGCCCTGCAATTGTAGAAATCAGAGTATGGGAATAAATAAAAATTGTAAACAATGTTCAAAAAAAATAACAAAAAAGGCATATTTTTTACAGTAGCTGCTATTGTTTTGTCAGTAGTAATTATCCTTTCATTCACAGCCGTAGAATACAGGCTAAAAGAAAAGATGGATGTCATAGAAACGAGAATAACAACAATGAACAACTTCATTAAAGACATAGAGCAGGACCTGCAAAAAGGAGTATATATTGCTTCTTTCAGGGCTTTCTTAGGCATGAGCCAGTACATTGCGTCAAACGGAACCTACATAGACAATGTAGAAAACACATTCAACGAGCTGATACTAAATGGAACAATAAACAATCAAAAAGTATCTTTGATGACAGATTCAACATTCACTGACTGGGTAAATAAAATACAGCTAGAAGCAGATAAAATAGACATAATCGTAAATTTTAATGTAGATGACGTCACAATCAGCCAGGATCAGCCTTGGCACGTCCAGGTTGACATAGATATTGATATGGAAGTGAATGACAAAAAACAGACTTCTTCATGGAATATGAACAAAAACATAAAAACAAACATCAGCATAGTAGGCTTAGAAGATCCAGTATATGTCATAAACTCATACGGCCGTATAATAAACTCAATCAGGATATCTCCTTTTGAGCAGTTCGCAACAGGCAGTAATGTCGATAACCTGTTAACGCAAATGAATGAATCCTATTATATTACTTCAAATATGTCCCCTACATTTTTGATGAGGATGGAAGGCAACTTAGCAGGCTCAGAAATTGGCATTGAAAGCCTTGTTAATCTGCAGGAATTCATAGACCAAGGATTGACAACAAAAGACAGGAGCACAGTAGATTATATCTATTTTGGCAACCAGACAACAACCAATTACAGAATTAATGGAACTCCCTCATGGTTTAAATTAGACTTTGAACATTTATCAGTCTATGATGTTGAACATTTAACTTCCTGATATTAGTGCGTTGTCAGATAATTATTTCACGATTTTATCCGATAAAAAATAACCATTAAATAAAAAACACCAGCAAAAAACAGCCAATAGTTCACAAACAAAATCACAATTATAGCAAATGACGCGCTTTAAATAATAAAACAGTCATTTGCTTGTTACAAATAGCATTAAGTATAGTTGTGAACATGATATGTTAATATTTTTATTTTAAATTTTAATGATAAATTAAAAAAAATACTCAAATAATTATATAGTATTGTAGAACTCGAGGGTAAAAAATATTAAATAAAAGTATGCAAAATGATTTATGGGCAAAACAAAGTCCTGCATTAAGCAAAACCTTTTTAAATTAAAAGACTTATAATTTATTAAAATGGCTGCAAATGGTTTTATTATAGAAACAGGTGTTGACAAGCTGGTAAGATTAGTCAAAGAAAGGGCAAGAATTTCTATGGAAGACGCTGCAAAACAATTAGGTCTAAGCTTAACTATAATCGAAGAGTGGGCGGATTTTCTTGAAGAAGAAGGCATTATAAGCATAGAATACAAGTTCACAAAACCATTCCTTGTAGAAAGAAAGCTGACCAAAATACAGATAGATAAAAAAGCAAAAGAATTCACAAGTGAAAGAGAATTATTCGTAAGAAAAGCAGAAGGCACTCTCCACTTTTTAGAGAGGGAAGCTGAAAAATTAAAAACAGTGAAATCAGAGTTTGACAAGCTAAAAAAAGATCTAGGTATAGAAACAGAAAGTGTAAAAAATGAGATTGCTCAGCTGGAAAAATACCGCGAGATTAAAGCAAATCTTGACGCACAGATACAAAAGCTAAGATCGGAGTCTGAAAACAAGATTGGTGATATGACTCAAAGAATTCTCAGAGAACAAAAAAAATATTATGATATCTTAAATGAGGCAAAAAAAGAGGCAAAAAACCTAAAAAAGGAAAAGAAGGCAGCATTGTCAATGGAAGAAAGTGAAAAGATTCTTAGAGAAAGGCTAAACAGCCTAAGCACAATGATAAACAGGATAGAAAAGAAAATGGCAGATGAAGATTCAGCAATTCAGTATTCTGAGCAGCACATAGAACAATTAAAAAATATGGCTGATTCGATGAATCAAAACTTAGAAAAAGAAAAAGGCATCTTTGAGCCATTAGTAAAACAAAGTCAGGAGCAGGAAAAAAAGATAAAAGAATGGCAGGAAAAAATACTAAATCAGGTTTCAGAAAAAGAAAGCAAGCTGGATACTGCAAAAAAAGCCTCTGAAAAATTTAAAAAGTTCTTTGATAAAAAGATGAAGGTTGCAGATTTAATAGACAAAGTGAATCAAGACAGGGATGACATGGAAAAAGAATTGACTGAATTAGTCAAAAAAGCAAGATCATTCCAGCTAGCCTCAAAATCAACAGATATTGGAAAAGAAATGCTAAACATGGAAAAAAAATTCAGAGAGGTGGATAAAAAGAAAGGTCTTTTTGAGAAAGAATTTAAAAAACTGGGAATGATATTCAAAAAAAACAGTAAAATAAAAAACGCAAAAAAGAAGAGTAGATAAATCAGCTACAGAAAAATATTACTGATAAAAAATAGTGGTTCGAAATTAATTCAAAAAAAAAGGGGCGTTAGATGGAGCATAAAAAAGAGGAGAGGTATACAGGTCGCAATAGGCACTCTTTAGCATCTAAAAGAACCGCAACTGAATCTCAAGAATCGAAAAAAAATCCAGAGCACATAGCTGTTAAAAAATCAGCAAAAAGAAAAGAAAAAAAGATTTCTGCAGCAGAATCAATAGGAGAAAAAGAAAAACCCACAGGAATAGTAGCAACCTATGACTTTATCTCCGACAATATCCCCATAACAATTATAATCCGCAAACAGCCGGAAGAATTTGTACTGATTTATCAAATTTCAATCTCATGCATAAGCAAACATACGGAAATTGTTCTGGAAAAAATCAGAAGAGAACTAACAACCCAGGTTAGTTTAGGGATGATTGACATCCTAAGCATCAAAGATTCCGGAGCTATTGAAAAAAAGTTCATAGAAGCAATAACCATTCTGTTAAAAAAATATTTCCCGGACTCCAATGAAAAAACATCAAGTTTCTTACGCTCATATTTAATTCAAAAAAGTCTAGGTCTTGGAAAAATAGAGATTCTTTTAGACGACCCAGACCTTGAAGAAATTGCGATAAACAGTGCAAAAGACGCAGTATGGGTCTACCACAAAAATTACGGCTGGCTAAAAACAACCATAACAATAGATAATGAAGAGCAAACCAAGTATTATGCCTCCATGATTGGCAGAAGAGTTGGCAGGCAGCTCACTTTATTAAATCCATTGATGGATGCTCATCTGGAAAAAGGAGATAGGGTCAATGCTACCCTCTCACCAATTTCAGTTGCAGGAAACACAATCACCTTAAGAAAGTTCGCTGCTAAGCCGTGGACAATAACAGACTTTATAACATCAGAAACAATATCTCCTGCTGCCGCTTCCTTAATATGGCTGGGCGTTCAATTCGAATTATCCGCACTTATTTCCGGAGGAACAGCAACAGGCAAGACATCTATGCTTAATGTAGTAACCAATTTCTTCCCCCCTAATCAAAGAATTATCAGCATAGAAGACACCCGCGAGATTAGGCTGCCAAAATTCCTGCACTGGGTTCCAATGATAACCCGGCTTCCAAATTCTGAAGGCAAAGGTGAAATTTCAATGCTTGACCTACTGGTAAACTCATTAAGGATGAGACCAGACAGGATAATTGTTGGAGAAATCAGGCGTAAAAAGGAAGCAGAGGTTTTATTTGAAGCTATCCATACAGGCCATTCTGTCTATGCCACAGTCCACGCAGATGATACATCCGAAACAATAACCCGGCTGACTAATCCCCCAATAGAAATCCCGAAAACAATGCTTCCAGCTATATCGATGATAATTGTCCAGTACCGAAACAGGCGCACAGGAATAAGGAGAACATTCCAGGTTTCTGAAATTCTTCCAAACTCAGAGCCCAATATATTGATGCAGCTGGACTTGAAAACAGGCAGATTAAATAAAGTAAACAAATCAAAATCATTAATGAGCACAATAGAGTTGTTCACAGGCTTGTCCCGGCCTAAGATAAATAAACTGTTAAAAGAAAAAGAAGCTGTTCTAAAATGGCTTGTTAAACAAAATATCAACACAGTAGACTCTGTCGGCAGGATTATGGCCGGTTATTACACAGATAAAGAGGAACTAATGAAATTCGTAAGATCCAATAAACCGTTTAAATGAGTTTTCATTAAAGCTAAACACATTCCAGGGGTGATTACAATTACATATGCCATTTTTGAAAGAATTGCCAGAAGTATGCCTACCTTAAATACAAAATTAAAAAAAGCAGGCATAGACGACACACCCGCAGAGTTTATAAAAAAAACATTTCTTGCTGCATTCTATATGGCTACTGGAATAATTGTGTTTTTATTTCTAATTTTAGCAAAATACAACCTGCTGAAAGGAATATTATTCATCTTTGTTCCTATACTATTTATCTTTCTTTTCTTTTACATGTTAAAGTTCCCTGACATCAAAATAGAAAAAAAGGAGAAAGAGATCAGCAAAGAGATTGTCTTTGCAGGACGCTATCTTATAATTGAGCTTGAATCAGGAGTTGCACTCTACAATGCTTTGGTAAATATTTCAAAAAACTATGAGAGTATTGGCAAATACTTCAAAGAGATAACTGACAAAGTAGATTTAGGAACTCCCCTTGAAGAAGCACTAAACGAAGCAGTAGAGTTTATACCTTCAGACGACTTCAGGAGGATACTCTGGCAGATCCTTAACTCATTGAGAACAGGTTCTGATGTAGGGCAGTCCCTGAATGCGGTAATAGAGCAAATAGTAAAAGAGCAGACAATTAAAGTCAATACATATGGAAGAAAACTAAACCCCCTGGCAATGTTTTACATGATAATTGCAATTATACTGCCTTCATTAGGAGTCACAATGTTGATCATCTTATCTTCATTTGTAGAATTCGAGCTGAACATGACAATTTTGATGGTTATAGCCTGCTTTTTGGGATTTATCCAGTTTATGTTCATGTCAATAATAAAATTTTCCAGGCCGGCCATAGACTTTTAAAATGTTTAACCTAAAAATATTCAAAAAAAAGGAGGAAAAGAAAGCAAAAGATAAAGATAGCGAGTTAAAGAATCTTAAAGAAAATCCGAAAGAAACAAGAATTGAATATTTTAAAAAACAAGCAAAAAAAAGAGAAGCAAAAAGGATAATCGCTCAGGAAAAAAGGCACCGCCTGAAATTCTACATAGAAAAAGCAGGCCTTGGGACAAACCATAAAATAATCTCTAAAAGGCTGTTTAATTTATGCGTCTTCATAAATCTGGCAATTTCAGCTTATCTGATTTATTATTTCTCAGTTAATTTTGGCTATACCTGGAATAAAATAGTAACTGCAATGTTAAGCTTATGGGTTTTTGTTTTCACCATATTATTATTTACTATGTGGGCTATATTTTACCTAAGCCTGGATTTAAAAGTATTCAAAAGAAAAATAGACATAGAAGATGTTCTTCCTGATTTCCTGCAGTTAACAGCATCAAACATAAAAGCAGGCATGACCATCGATCGAGCCTTATGGTATGCCGTACGTCCAAGATTCGGAGTTTTAGCAAAAGAGATAGAGCAAGTGGCAAAAGAAACAATGAGCGGCAAGGATCTAAAACAAGCCCTGCAGGATTTTGCTGCAAAATACAATTCTGTAGTCTTAAAGCGTTCTATCAGCCTGCTCATAGAGGGCATAGAAGCAGGCGGTGAAATTGGAAACCTACTGATAAAGATTTCAGCAAACATCCAGGAAACAAAAATAATGAAGCAGGAAATGTCAGCAAACGTTACAACCTATGTGATTTTTATCTCATTTGCATCTGTTACTGCGGCTCCATTTTTATTTGCGCTCTCAGGGGTCTTGATACAAGTCATCCATGGACTTGGCTCGACAATGGGCAATGTGGGTGGTGCTGCTTCTACAGGTATGGCATTAAGCTTCAAGGGAACAGGAATAGGTTATAGTGATTTCAGAATTTTTGCTGTTGTTACATTGCTCATAACTTCATTCTTCTCGGCTTCTATAATAGCCACGATAAAAAAAGGCAATATAAAAGCAGGCTTCAAATATATACCTGTTTTTATGATTTCGTCTATTTCTTTATATTTCATAGCGCAATCAATTTTAAATTTAACTTTAGGTATGTTTTTTTAGTAAGATTTAAATATGAGTTGTTCAAATAGTAGTATAGCATAAATAAACAAGTATCAATTTCAAAAACGAGGTGATTTCATGAATAGAAAAGCTCAGGCAGCCATGGAGTTTTTAATGACTTATGGTTGGGCAATCCTGGTAGTTCTCGCGGCTATTGCTGCACTAGCATATTTTGGTGTTTTAAGTCCGGAAAAATTCTTGCCGGAAAAATGTCTGATAGAAACTGGATTTACTTGTATAAGTTCTAAAGTAGAATCTGCGCAGTCAACACTGATATTCCAAAATAGTTATGGAAAAAGTGTGGTTATTGACAGCGTCGATATCGGAGGATGCTCTAAAACATTCAGCACAAGTTTATCAAGTGAGGGAGAAGGCACATTTGTTGTGATAGGATGCTCCAATGGTGATGTAAAAGAAGTATTCAAAGGCGACTTGATTATAAAATATACAGAAACACGCACTAATCTCTCAAAAACTGCATATGGTCAGATAAATACCAAGATAGAATAAAAATAAAAAACAATTAGAGGTGATATTAAATGTTTAAAAAAGGACAAGCAGCCATGGAATTTTTAATGACTTATGGCTGGGCAATTTTAGTAGTATTAGTAGCAGTTGGAGCTTTGGCATATTTTGGTGTTTTAAGCCCGGATCAGTTTCTGCCAAGTAAATGTACATTACCATCTGGAATAGGATGTGTAGACCATAAAGCAACTACTACTGGAGTAACAGTCGTGCTAAGAAATGGCTTAGGTTATGACATGAGTGGAATTACTGTAAGTGTCGGTAGCTGTGGTACTGATAACGCACCAGCAACAATGGCAAACGGTGAAAAAGCCCAATACGATATTACATGCGCTTTAACAGGCTCAAAATTCAGCGACGACGTTAACGTGACTTATACACTAGCTGACACAGGTCTTGAACACACAGCCCGTGGCACAATAACAACAAAGATAGAATAAGCCAGTTAATTATTTTATTTTTTTATTTATTTTATATTTCTCCTAAATCTAAATATATTACTTAAGTTATTATTTTTCATCAATATTTATTTTTTATCCTTGTTTTTTTAGCCATTAGACACTTTTCCACAATTAGAAGGGTGTTTTTTTTATTTTTTGTATCTTTTTTAGTTTTTAAAATTTTAATTGATATAAATGCCAATCAGTTATGAACTGGGTTTATTTATGCAACGTAGGTATTTTGATTAATGATTGTTATTATTGGTAAATTTTTTATTGAATATTTTAGTATTGCTTAAAAAATTATTTTGATTTGATTATTCTGTTATTATTGAACCATAACCCACAGCAGAGCTATAATCTCCCATTACATCTCCTGAGGTGTAATATTTCAGCAATTTCGCGTGTTTTCTTCCCAATTGACTGCAAACTTCAACCATCACAGCTATGGGATATTTGCCGCAAACAGTAGCTCCTGTCTGCTCTGTATACTCAAGAAATCTGTAAGCATCAAGGTTTTTTATGTGCTTTATAGCCTTATTATCCAGATCATATAAATTGTCCTTCACATCAGTTTGGAACGGAAAATAGCCGTAATTTACGCCATAATGGGTAAAATCTGACGAAGCAATGATACATATTTTTTTATTTTCTTCCTTAATTGTTTTTACAATATTTTTTGCCAATTCATCATAAGGAACATCAGAAGATACTATGATAGGAACTATCTTTATCTCACTTTCTTTACTTATATACTGCAAAAAAGGCAATTGCACCTCTATGGAATGCTCTTGAGCATGTGCTTCCTCATTTGGTTTTAAGCCAGTATTCCTCATTATAGACTCTCCAAAAGTTCTATCATTCTTCACCACACCTAATGGAGTCTCCCAATCCCTTAAAGATATACAAGAGCCATACCCAGAATGACTTAAACCAAGAATAATAAAAGTCTCAGGCAGCTTATTTTCCACTATCTCTTTATACGCATAAGCTGCGCAAGGGCCTGAAAATCCATATCCTGCATGAGGGGCTATAACCCCCAGAATATCTCTTCCTTTTCTAGCCTCATGCAGTTTACCGGGCCCAAATTCTGATAAAAAACAGCCCTTTATCTGTTCTGTTAAAGCTTCTTTCTCTGCCTCATAAAACATTCCGGCTGCAAAAGATTTTCTTGCCATAAAACTAAAGAAGATTATTTTGTTTAAAAAGTTTGTTAAATACTAGATTTTTATTTATAGAGAAACAACTTCAGAATTAGGCATATTGCTGGCAGTAGTTATTGGAATTTTTTTAGTGAAAAAACTACAGAATCAATAAAAAAGAAAAAGATAATAAAGAAAAAAATTATTTTATTTTTTCTTCTTCACAACCACAAAGTAAGTTATCAACCCAATCACTATTATAGCTCCGAATATTATCCATGCAACTGGCATCTTTTCTTGTTCAGGCTGTGGTAATTCTGGTAATTCTGTTGGTTTTTCCACAGGCTTAACTTCTTCTGTTGGAGCTACATCTTCTAGGGATATGATGTATAAATTTCATAGATGTCATTAATTTCAACCACATTAGAATTGTAGAGATATGCCAACCCGGCAAA
>JADHVE010000045.1 GCA_016784195.1 Candidatus Woesearchaeota archaeon
AGGCATAGACCTAAAAAGAAAGTACAACAGTTCGAAATGGAAAGATTAAACGAAGAACTGCAAGAAGTTAAAAGAGCAGAAAAATTACAATTAATGAGGAATGAAGAATTAAATAATCAATTATCAACAATGCAGAAAACTATTGATGAAAAATCCAAAAAAGATGATGTTGTGTATAGATTTCTTAAAGGTTTGGTTGATAAAGGGAAATTAAATGAGGCTGTTGATATTGTGCATGATGAAAATCTTGAAAAAGAACTTCTTAAGCTGTCTGGTTAAAATTCTCACAAAAACCTGGTTAATTTGGTATTGTTTTTAATCTCTCCAGTATTGAGATTTTCATCAACTACTTTGCAGTATATCTTATCAACTTTCTCTTTAAAGTCAAGGTCGTGCTCCAAAGCTAATGTCCTGATGTAGTCAGAAAGGGTCTTGTAGCCTTTGGCTTCAGCGTTCATCCTAATCCTTTCGTGCTGGTTTCTTGTCAGCCTTACCATAAGGCATTTTTGGTTAACCATGTGTAAGTTAACTTTTTAATTTCTATCTGATATTTTATAAGTTATGACAATATGTCTAAGTTATTATTAATCTAATGAACATTTAAATCTGTTCATTATTTGCCACCCCCTTTATGCGATATAATTACTCCAAAGTAGTATCTAATTCTTTATAAAACAGAACTTATTTATATAATCTCTCCTTAAAGTTTATAATGTTTATATAAATTTGAAAAATTATAAGGTTAATGCGCTGATTCAGCCTTTTTGCCTTGAAGAAAACTATTTAAACATTGGTTCTTAATAAAATTAAAAAATGAATCCATTTAAAAAAATAAAGGAGCACAACAAGAAACATAATCTGAAATTTGATGAAGAAAACCATGCATATACTATTCTTGATGGAATTAAGTTGGATTCTGTCACAACAAGGCTGAAGGATTTCTTTCCTTTTGATGCAAAAGAAATTGCAAAGAAAGTAGGAGAGATTAGGGGAATTGAGCCGGAAGCGATTCTTGAAGACTGGGAAAGAATAAGGGAGAATGGAACCCATACTCATTTTCTTGCAGAAAAATTATGCAATGGAGATAAATTATGCACAGAAGAGCTTGAGAAAGTGAAGCATGTTGCCCTGTTTTTAGCAGACCACCCTCACTTTAAGATTCTTGGAAGCGAGATAAGGGTTTTTTCAAGGAAATATAAGGCTGCCGGGACTGTGGATATCATGCTTCTGAATGAGGAAAATGATAAATTGTATTTATTGGACTGGAAAACCAGCAGTAAAGAAATAGAAAAAGAGCAGTGTTGGGAAAATGCCAAAGGAGTATTAAAGGACTTGCCTCATAACAAATTTTATCAATACTCAATGCAGGTTGCAGCATACAGCCACATACTTAAGCAGGAATATGGGATTGAAGTTTATGATTCCCTGCTGGTTCATCTGAGGGATGACCAGACATACAGAGTTATTGAGCCTACTGATTTATTGATGTTTGCTGAAGAAGTGCTGGGAAAAGAAGGTAATATATCTTAAAGTAATTTTTCAGGGTCCGGTATAATCTGAAAAACCAAAGATATCGATTCTCTAGAATTTATAGAACTATTGATTACCCTCTTATTAGAAGATTATCAATAATAAACTGTTGATAACCTTATGTTAAATGAAATAATTTTTAGTGGCTAAAAGTGGAAGGGGGGACATTTCTAAAACTAAAAAACGACGAACGAGGGGGTGGTGCTTCGCACATATTGGCTCACAACTTCGTTGTTCGATATTTAATAAGAGGGGGCTTTTAGTCCTAACGGACATTTTGTCTTTTTCTGCGAAAAAGTAATTAATAATCTTGGAACATTTTCGGATTCCAAACAACAAAGTTTATATTAAATAATCTTTATCATATTATTACATGGCAGAACCTTATTTTAAATCAGATTCAGTACAACTTTTTCATAATGATTGTATAGATATTTTAAACTCTTTACCTAAAAATTCTGTTGATATGATCTTTGCAGATCCACCTTATTTTTTATCTAATGGAGGGATTTCTTGCAGAGCAGGAAAAATGGTTTCTGTAAATAAAGCAGATTGGGACAAATCAAACGGAATAGATAAAGATTTTGAATTCACTCATAATTGGATAAATGCTTGCCGTAGAGTTTTGAAAGATAACGGAACAATTTGGATTTCTGGAACAATGCACAATATTTACCAAGTAGGTTATAGTTTACAAAAATTAAAATTTAAATTGCTAAATGAGATTAGTTGGTTTAAACCAAATGCTCCTCCAAATTTAAGCTGTAAATATTTTGCTCATG
The DNA here is from genome assembly GCA_016784195.1 of Candidatus Woesearchaeota archaeon. Classification (GTDB taxonomy): domain Archaea; phylum Nanobdellota; class Nanobdellia; order Woesearchaeales; family GW2011-AR4; genus BS150m-G64. Next base: position 2,313 of record JADHVE010000045.1, read on the forward strand.
CTCATGAAACAGTTTTATGGGCAAGAAAAAATGAGAAAATCCCCCATGTTTTTAATTATGATTTAATGCGAGAATGGAACGATACCATAACACCAAAAGGAAAGCAAATGAGAAGTATTTGGCATATCCCTTTAACACCAATGAGTGAAAAGACTCATGGAAAACACCCAACACAAAAACCAATAGAATTATTAAAAAGAATTATTTCATCTTCAACAAATGAAAATGCAGTTATTTTAGATCCATTTAATGGCTCTGGAACAACAGGGGTTGTTGCTACATAAGAAAGTTTATTAAGAAGTAAAGAAAATTAATTATAATATGGATATTTCAATGTATCAAAAAGAGGTTTTACAAAATTATAAAAGCAATTCTCAAAGAGCAAGAGTTTTAACAGAAAATTGGTTTTCTTCTCAAATGTATTGTCCTTGTTGTTTGAATGAAAAAATTGTCGATTATCCAAATAATCAAAAAGCAAGTGATTTTTTCTGTGAAAAATGTAAAAATGATTTTCAATTAAAAAGTTCTAAAAAACCATTTGGTAGGAGAGTTGTAGATGGTGAATTTAATACAATGGTTTCCGTTATTCAAAAGGGAGATTCACCTAATTTTTTTGTATTATATTATTCCTCTGGTGATTGGGTTGTAAAATCATTAACTATGATTCCTAAGTTTTTTGTTAATCTTTCTATGTTAGAAAAAAGAAAACCTTTATCTCAAAATGCAAGAAGAGCAGGATGGACTGGTTGTAATTTTTTGTTGGACAAACTTCCTAAAGAAGGAAAAATCCCAATAATAAATAAGGAAAAAATTGAAGATAAAAATCAAGTAAATAAAATGTGGAGAAAGATGTTCTTTCTTGCAAATAAAAAACCTGAATTTAGGGGTTGGACTTCTGATGTTTTAAAGATTGTTCAAGAGCAAAATAAATTATTTGAATTAAATGATATATACAAACATGAAAAATATTTTAAAGAATTACATCCAGAAAATAATAATATTCAGGCTAAAATTAGACAACAATTACAAATTTTAAGGGATAACAAAATACTTAAATTTAAAGAGAGAGGATTATATGAGGTATTAGAATGAATAAATATATACTTTTAGAAATTGGAAAATCAGCATATACTGAATTTAAAATGAAAAATGGCGAATTTAAAGAGACACAAGATGCAATTTTAGTAGATGAAGTTGAAGCAAAATCAAAAGAAGAAGCGTATGAGAAAGTTATCAAGTCATCACAACATAAAAACAAAGTGTTCAATAATCTGATTGTGAAGCAAGTTATTTAAGATATTTTTGAATACCTTATCGAAACATTAACAGATTCTATATTTACATGGGATTATTTTGTTGGTTTTGAAAAAGTAAAAAAGAATATTCATCTAATAGAAAAAGAACTAAATTTGCTTAATGTTCTAGTTGGTAAAACTGATATTGATAAAGAATTTATCAATCTTGTTTCAGAATATCCGAATGTAAGAAAAGTTTTGCCCATCCTAATAGCAATAAGAAATAATAAACTAAAAGACTTAAAGATCATAGATGATTTTGAAGAATTGAAATCTGAAAGCAAAGTTGCTCTTTTTAATCCAAATGTAGAATTAACTTCGGAAATTAAAGAAGATTTAATTGCTTTCTTCAATGATTCAGGATTAAAAAATATTTTTCAAGATAAAGATGTTAAAAATATTGTTGATTATTGTTTTGGCGTAGAAGTTGGAATGGATACAAACGCAAGAAAAAACAGAACAGGTCAAGCCATGGAAAGTATAGTTGAAAAAATAATCCAAAAATTTGCAGAGAAAAATAATTTAGAATATATTCCACAAGCAACACAAAAGAAGATTAAAGAAAAGTGGAATTTTGATATTAAACTTGATAAAACAAATAGAATTTTCGATTTTGCAGTATTTGAAAAATTAAAAAATAAAATTTTCCTAATTGAAACTAATTATTATGGTGGTGGAGGTTCAAAACTAAAATCCACAGCAGGAGAATATCAATATTTATCAGATTTCTTAAAAACACAAGGAATTGATTTAATTTGGATTACTGACGGATTAGGTTGGAAAACAACTAAAAAATCATTATTTGAAACTTTCCTACACAACGACTATTTACTAAATATTGAATTAGTAAAACAAGGAGTTTTGAAAGATATTATTCTATAATGTTCTTTTAGAAAAAGAACCAAAATAAAAGCCCCCTCTATTTTCTTTTTTAGAAAAAAAGAAACAAAAAAGCCCCTCCCCTAAAAAAAGTAAAAAAAAGATTGTCCCCCCTCGATTCTTGTTCTTGACGTATCACTTCGTTCATTCGATAGACGGCGATTGCGAAAACTTTTCGGTCGAAATCCGCCAGAACTCAGCAATCGTATTAATGTCATTATCGCTGTAAATCTTTAAAGAACCTGATTCTATGACACGCTGTGTAAATAGAAACGATTGCTCGTAAACTGGCGGAGAACTTAACACGCCTTTGCGGGTGTTTTATATTCAATTGCAAATCGGTCTAATATTAGAAAGAGTCCCAGAAAACTAATATTTGAATGTACGTTCATACTCTTTATGGTCAAACCATTCTAGAATAAGACTAACAACAACTATCTCATCATTTGCTATAGAATATATCAACCTCCACCCTTTAGGCAGATCATACTTCCATAAGTTCTTCACTTTATATTTTGAAGAATATTCTTTAGGGATTAATTTTTTTGGAATTTGAATACCGCAAAAAGAATTTTGTTCAATATTATCTAATGCTTGATTAATAAGCTTAAACAATTCTCTTTTAGAATCATCTCCTTCTTCTAACTTATAAAATGCTTTCTTTATATTATCCTCAACAAATCTAATCTCTGATGGAAGTTTCATTTACGTCTACCTAATTCTTTTCTTTTATGATACTCTTTAGCCAAATCAGGATAGTATATCCAACCAATTTTTCTTTCAGTATCTATTGAAATCTTCCTAGAATAGAATAAATAATCAATTACAACACAAAATGTTTGATACATCATTTTTTTTGGTAATGATTCCCATAATTTTCTTTTTTTGAATTCACCATCATGTTTTTTTATGGATTCTTCTACCATTAGAACAGTATCTAATCTAGGATATCTTAAAATATCTTCTCTTTCCATTAATAATGCTGTTGAACTCATGTTATATCAATAGATATAACAAAGAAATATATAAACTTTTCGGTTTTCTGGGGCTTTGATTCTTTTAACTTGATAGGATTTGCCATTTGTCACCTTTTCGGATGCAGTTTCCCCACACCACTATAATGATTCCTACTCAACCCGCCTATACATCTCCCTTCTTAATCCATCATACTCTTCCTGTATCTGCTTTAAACCACATCTATTCTTATTCATTATCTCTGTAATCTGATTAAGATTAGGCTTTTCAACTAAACTTGATTGTTGCATATAACCACCTCAATTTTTTTACTTTCTTTTTCTTCAGTCTCAATTATTAACTCCAAAACCTTTTCAATATCAGCCAGAAGATGAAAAACTGCTTTTTCAACACTCAATTTTTTCATCTCAGAATAATGCTCAAGATATTCATAATTATTGCCGAGATTTGACTTCTTGCCCTGCATGGCTGAAAGAGCAGCTGCTGAAAACTCAGCTACTATTTCATTTGATGGATCCTGCCTTTTTTCTTTTAGAAGGCCCAGCCTGTGATGCGCTGCATGCGCCAGTTCATGATAAAATACTTCCTCATCAGGTGAAGCAAGCACTATCTTCTCACTGCGCTGGTAGTATCCATAAACATTTCCCATAAAAGGGGAACTCTTAACTTCAATTTCCCATGCTTTGGCAACACTCATGAAGCTGTGGTTAGGTATTTGGATATTCTCATAAGGCAGTTCTTTGCCTTCTGTATCTTCAGCTCGGAATACTGGAATTCCATTAAAGTAAATGCTCCTGCTTATCTCATCCTGGTGAATCTCTCTGCTGCACAGCTTGCATGTTCCTGCCTCTAAATCTTTAGTGAAAAGCACTGCTCCGCATTGGCATTTATAATTTCCATATTTTCTGGGAGCTAATATGTATATGGCCTTTGTTCCTTTCTTTACTTTTCTTTCTGCCTCTCTCCACTGCCTTATGCCCCTGCTGTCAAAAGTGCCATGCACAAGCTGGATAAGCCTGTTGTTTAGGCTCCATTTAGAAGAAGGCACATCAAACTTAGGGTTTGTGGCAATTGCAATTTTTTCAGGTATTTCTCCTGATTTGAACATGTCCAAAAGCCCGGCTATTGCTGACTGTATCTTATCATTGTTTTTCATGAAAATCACCTCGAAGATTTTTCTTTCATAAGTTATAGAAAAATCTAAGAATTAGCAAAAAATAAAAGAGATTATTGAATGTTCTTTAGCTTTTCTTTGAGTATTTTAATGAATGTCTTGGTATAAATCTCAAATTTCAGCTTGTATTCTTTCCATGTCTCAGCACTAACAGGCCTGCCATCATAATGCACGCCATTTCTTAACAATCTCATGGTTTCAATTGTTTTCCAGTCAACATCCCATTCTTGGTGCTTTGTGCAGATGTATGCATAAAGGCATTTATGGTTGTCTGAGATTACCTTTTCAAACAGCAAGATGCCTGCGACTAATTGCCGGATAATCTCGTAATGGTTGCTCCACAGCAATCCAAAATTATTTTTCTTTTCAAATAGAGCTGTTGCATCTTTGAATGAATCTATATCAAGCTCTGCATTTTCAAGAAGTGTTTTTGCTTTTTCTGAATCGACTTCGTTTGCCTTTTTGATTGAGCCTGAATCAACGCATTTATCATATGCTATTTTAAGATAGTCTATTTTCATGATACCACCTCCGCTATATCATGGATGTTTCCTTTAACGAAAAAACCTTTGACGACATTCTTCATCAAGCCTGAATGGATGCTCCTAATCTTTTCTAATGTTGGATAGCTATGCACTGATATCTCTCTGCTTTTACCTTGAAAACCCAGGCCTTCCCAAAAAGTTCCAAACCTAAACTCTTCTGGATCACCAAAGATAAAAACATCAACATCGCTTTTTGTATGCCAGTCTGATCTAGCAAAACTCCCGAAAATAACAATTGTTTTCGCCTTTTTTAAGCTTTGCAATTTGTAAAGCAAACCCGACTCATACAATTTGTTTAAAGCAAAAAGTCTCTTTTTGTTATGATACTGCTTATTATCCCAGTTTGCTATGTAATAAGGCATCTTTCCTCTAGGCTTGATTCTTTTAATGAGTTTACCAGAGCAGTATTTTTTAAGCCATTTGTTTGCTACAACATCACTTACTTTTGCAGATTTTACAATATCATGAAAGTGCCAGTGCTTAGTAGACTCGTTAAAAAAGAGCTCTAATACCCGTTCTTCCTTTGATGGATATGCCATTTTACTATGCGTAACACTTAGTATTATTTAAATGTTTTGGTTTTTATTCGCCTCCAAATTTATAATTCAATTTAGCAAGCTCAAGATGCTTGTCAAGCCTCTCAATCTTCTGCTTATGCTCTAATTTCATTATTTCTTCCTGGTGCTCATAGCATTCATTCTTGTGCTTCTGCTTTAATTCTTCAAGTTGTTTTGTTTCATCAAACGTTAATGCCATTATTATCCCCTTCTTTCTTTTTAGCCAAGATTTCAAAACATTTTTCTCTTAGCTTATTGTTCATCTCTGCCCTTTTTTTCCTTAACACCCCATTAATGTCTCCAAAATATTGTTTTTTTAATGATGGTATTGTCATGGTAGCACCTCTAATTCTTTGCTTAGAATTTTAACATCAATCTTTCCTTCAAGAATTTCTTTGTCAAGCTCTTCATTAAACGAGAACAATAATCTTACAGTTTCTTTGTAAAGCTTTGACCAGTGCTCATTCCGAACTTCTTTCAAAATCTGGACAGCACCGTTCTTTGCCATCCCAAGATTTATTTCCTTGCGTTTTCTCTTGTTTATTTCATCCCAATCGGGCATTTGCATCCACCTCATATTATTAAAAATTTTCTTCGTAGAAAACGGAAATTTTGGATATATCTCATTTATTAATTTGGATTATTTCTTTTTTCAATCCTGCCTAGGCACAAGGTTTTTTCATATCCAATCTGTGAAACAGTGATTACGGATTTATTTACTTTAAGAATCAGTGTTTAGGTAATTTAATAAAAAAATAAAAAAAATTAAGCAACTACCTCTTCAGGTACATTGCTTCCGTTAAGATACTCTTGCGCCTGCTGTAAAACATCAATTGCTTTGCCTAGGTCATCTGCGCCGAAAGAGTTTGAGTTTTTCCATTCGCCGTCTTTCATGTAGCTTTTGTTAACGCTTACAGTTCTGAACTCATCGCCTGTGCTGGATGTATTCTTCCAGACAGTTGCTTTGACTAAACCTACATTAAATTTTTTTTCTGGTTGTCCTACCATCTTATCACCTTCTGAAGCTCCCATCTAATTGTGAAAACTTCTTTTTCAAAGAAAAATAAAAGAAGTTGCAGCTCTACACTGTAAGAAGCGGTTCCTGCTCAAAAGCTAAATGCTGTGCTTCCCTGAACTCAAACTGCTCTGCTAATGGAATCAGTTCATCAACCAGTAAACAACGCTCTTCGCTTGTTAATTCTATGTCAATGAAATCATAGTAATTCAGTATTAGCTGCAGCTCATCTTCCACTTCAACAACTTCAAACTCAAAATTAAACCTTCTTATGAACTCGACTATATTATGTATTTTTATTCTGTCTATCATCTTAACCACCTCTGGTTTGATTTTTATTTTCAAAAAAGAAATAAAAATTAAAAAAAATAATGTATTAGAAATAAATATATTTTAGCCGACCTGAAAGGGAAAGATTTATGATTGGCTTTGCGAAGAGCAAAACAACAATAAAGCTTTAGGCGTGAAGAAATACAAAATTCTTTATTTTAGATGCTCGACAAATAACTTATCGGCAAAATCATCAATAAAAATATTTTCCCCGTCTATATTACCTTATTAAAATATATAATTTATAAGCATTAATTATATATACTTTAACTCCTTTTTGTAGAAATATAAATAAAAGTATATCTGTGGGGTGCAAAAATGGTTGAAGCTTTGGAAGTTATGGC
>JADHVE010000046.1 GCA_016784195.1 Candidatus Woesearchaeota archaeon
AAAACAGATATCAATTTTTATAAAATAGATACGAAAGGCAAATTTATGAAAGAAGAGGTTAATAATTTTAGTGTGTCATATTTTTTAAATTCTGAAGAAGAAATTTTAAAAGACCTTGATAAAAACAAAAAATTAGTTTTTGATCCAAAAAAAGAAATTTTCTGTTGGTCTGAATGTAACATAATTCCTAAAAGATATGTTTCCAGAATTGACATAAAGAAAAATGATGAATTATTATCAAGACATAATGTAAGGATTTCTAAAGAAAATATAAACCAAAAAATCAGCATAATACTAGATAAGAAAATAGGCCAAAAAAAGTTTAAGGAAAAAAAGAGTGAAATAAAAACAGATATAGAAACTAATCTGTTAAGTAACAAAGACTTAGTTGTAGATTATAGCGGAATCTTAAACGTACATCAAAAAGGAAAATATTATTTTTTATTGAATATTACCGGCGGTTCTGAAATTTTGATGGATGGTAAAGAAATTTTTAATGATTTAGATAATCCGCAAGAGATTAATAAAAAAATATTTTTATTAAGTTTGGATAAAGGAAATCATTCAATTGATATTCATTTTTGGACAAACAACGAGTCTCTTCCAAATTTACTTTGGAAATTGAATGATTCTTTTAAAATCATATCTGAAGAAAACCTATTGTATCTAAAAGGTCATATAAATAAAAAAGAAAAATACAAAAAAATTAAACAAAATTTTATTGTTTCATCAATTCCGGAATCTTATAACCCAGATTATAGCGTATATCCTTCTTATTGGTTAAATAATCTTTCATCATCAGATAATAGAAAACCCATTTTGATGGTACATGGCTTAAAAGGAGGATATCCTTATTGGAACAATATAACCTTCCAATTGAACTCAACATTTGATGTGTGGGAATTCTATTATTTACCAGCAGATTCATCTAATTTTTTAAATTCTGGACTATTGAAACTTGGCATCAATGAAGTGTTATCCAATTATAATCTATCAGAATTAGACATAGTATCTCACAGTATGGGTGGTCTAATTAGTTTAGGATATATCCACAATATGGGGAAAAGTAAATCTAAACTGGACATTGATTATTCAAATAATATAAGAAAATTAATCACCATTGGAAGCCCCCTCCAAGGATCTTACCTATCAAACAAGATTATCACACTGAAGCCAACGACCCCTAACATTTTTTGTTATATAGGGGGTTGGTTAACCCATAGACTCCCAACTGATATAGATGCCCAATCATATCTAGATTTAGCAGTTGGAAGTGAATATACTTGGATTCTGAACAAAATAAATTTAAATAAAAATATAGGTTATCTAAATTTGGCAGGTAACAAAGGGATTACATGTGTTTTCGATGAAACTAGGGAAAATGATAATAATGAACCAGACAATACAAATGATGGCATTGTAGCAATAAGCAGTTCCAACCTATTAAACCAAAACATACCCTTGATTGTCCTAGATGATTATGACCATGCAAATGAAATCGGGGAAATCGCTGCAACAAAATCTCCCTTTGACACTCAACTTGAAGTAAACATAATCACCTCTTTCCTCAACGGAGACAATACCTCAACCATAAAATCCCAATTAGGCCCAAACGACCATTACATAGACCCAAACAACAGCCCCTAACTGCAATAACCGCCTCAGCAGTTAAAAATATAAAAACCCCAGATCCAATAATAGGCTCTTTACTAAGCTCAGCCATAGTATTCAGCGGGCTTGTTTTTTACAGAAGGTTTGTTTAGGATTGATTATTAGGTATAATATTATTCAGAAAAAATCGAGCCCTGAATTAACCTAAGTTGATATAGGCAACTCAAGGCGCCTCGCTTTTTGGTGCCCACTGGTAAACTTCATCGTGATGCCCATAAAAATAAACATCAACAACCTTATGATTGTAATCGATTTTGAATATCAACACAAAATGTTTATCAATATGCACCCTACTAAATAATTGTAATGGTTTTCTTAAGAATTTATATTTGTGGAAAGGGTTTTCTCTAATCTGTTTAAGCTTTTTGTCTATAATTTGAAGCTGATTTGGGTTTTTTTTCGCTAATCTTCGAAATATTTTATCTGCTTCAGGTTTTATATCTAAAAAATACATTTTAACTTAACTTATATCTTTTTGCAAAATCGCTAACACGAATGCTTTTTTGCTTAGTTATCTTATGCATTTTTTGAATAAATTCAGATCTAAGCTCGGGTTCGTCCTCATACTCTATAAATTCATTCACTACAAATTCTATAGCCTTACCTTTATCTTTTAAATCAAACTTAGCCTTAACAATATTTAATACCCTATTAGTGTTTTCATTTATTTCTACTAGTGCTTGTACCATATTATACCACCTTAGTTCCAATAAGTAGAACTTATTTATATACTTTTCGTCAGCCTAAAAAAAATAATAGGCTCTTTACTAAGCTCAGCCATAGTATTCAGCGGGCTTGTTTTTTATAGGAAATTTTTTTAGATTGAATTTAAATTCTCACCAAAATCAAAAAACTTTATATCTCCCTCTTCGTTGCTTCACATAAACATGAGTACATTAGAGATGATTGTAGGAGGTATTGCGATGGTAGGCGCACTTACAATAGCAACAGAGGTAAGTTCCCATTATGTAGGTGAGTATTTCAAAAGAAGAGCAGAACAATATATTGATAAAATTAGCAGTGATTATACAGCTAACACCTCTAAAACGGATTTAAAAAAATACCTACGAAGATTAGAAACAAGCCTCTATCATGCAGGGGATGAAAAAGCTGAAAAAGCAGAGAAAATCATAGGAAATATTAAAGATCTTCTTGAAGAATCATCTGCAAACAAACCAACAGAAACTCAAAAAGTAGTTTCAATTGACGATCTTTATCTAAAATATGGCACTAAAGATAAATAAATCAAGGCGTAAAAAAATTAATTTTTAATAATTCTTTTCACTCCAAATGCAAATACTCTCCATAGGTAAAAAATCCCACCAGCTGCTTCATCCTGGCAAGTTTAGAAAACAAATCATTCTCCAGAGAATTAACGCCTTCAAACAACTCAAAGATCTCCGGCTTAAGGCAGTAAATTCCTGCATTCACAATATTCGTTGAGCTCTGCTTGGGCTTTTCCTGAAAATCAGCAATAAAATCTCCATCAAGGATTGCTGTACCATAACCCTCTGTCTCCGACCGAGTCATCAGGCCCATCGTAGCCATCTTATCCATCTCTAAATGCTTCCTTGCCATCTTTATTAGATCAAACTCATTGTATGTATCGCCGGACATGACAACAAAATCACCTTTAATCTTATTTTTTATTGCCCCAAGCGCATTTGCAGTTCCTTTAACATTCTTCTCAATAACCTCTATATTCAGCCTAGAGTCAGAAATTTCATTCAAAAAAAGATTCATGTTCTTTGTATGCTGAGTGATAATAAAAACATTGCTTATGTTATTTTTATAAAAAAAATCCAGCTGGTTTTTTATCAAAGATTTCCCCTTGACATTCTTCATAGAAATTGACTGGTGCTCTCCCCTAAGCAGTATTACAGCTGTATTGATTGACTGTTCTTTTAAGCCTTTTCTTAAAAAAAATTCTACTGCCTGGCTTCTTGACCTTATCACATTTCCATCTACTTTACTGTCAACTAAGTCAAGCAACGGCTTATCTAAACTTATAGCGATTTTAGGTTTTTTCATTTTTATTTTATTCTCCATTACCTCAAAGTATGAAATAGTATAAAAAGTTCATACTTTAAATATTTTTATATTCTCCAATATATATTTTAAGTTCCTATAAAAAACAAAAGATTTAAATAGAAGCAAGTATGAATAGTTCATACCAAATGAAAGAAGTAGAAAAAGTATGGGGAAAAGAATTGTGGATTGTCAATAGAGACTACTGCGGGAAAAAGCTAACCCTAAAAAAAGGATTTAGATGCTCAATGCACTACCACAAAAACAAAGATGAAACATTTTATATCCTCTCAGGTAAGGTATTAATGGAAGCTGACAAAAAAAAGCAAATAATGCAAGAAGGAGATTCAATCCTCATTGCCCCCAACACAAAACACCGCTTTACAGGCTTAGAAGATTCTGAAATAATGGAATTTTCAACCCATCATGAAGATGAAGACTCTTATAGGGATGAATTATCAGGAAAAGTTAATTTAGATAAAATAAGATGAAATGCTTAGTAACCGGAGGAGCAGGATTTATTGGTTCTAATCTAGCTTTGGAATTAGAAAAACAAGGCAATGAAGTCACAATAGTTGACAATCTTTTTTCCGGAACTAAAAAAAATCTTAAAGATTTCAAAGGAAAATTCATTGAACTGGACATTTCAAAGCCATTTGAATTAAATAACAATTTTGAGGTTATCTTCCACGAAGCTGCAATAACAGACCCCAGATTCAAAGATGATAATGAAACAATAAGGGCAAACACAGAAGGCTTCAAAAATATCATAGAGTTGGCAAAAAAAAATAACGCAAAACTCATCTATGCCTCTACAGCTGGTCTGTACGGCAACGGCCCAGTGCCAATGAAAGAAGAACAAAAAAAAGAAATCTTAAGCGCTTATGGAAAATCAAAATTAATGATGGATAATGAAGCAGAAAAATTGTTTGATAAAATGCACATCGTTGGTTTAAGATATTTCAATGTTTTCGGGCCTAATGAAAAACATAAAGGAAGGCCTGCTTCAATGATTTACCATCTGGCAAAGCAGATAAAAGAAGGCAACCCCCCAAGAATATTCAAATATGGTGAACAAAAAAGAGATCATATCTACGTTAAAGACATTGTTAATGCTACAATAAAAGCAACAGGCGCAAAAAGCGGCATTTATAATGTGGGCACAGGCATAGCAACAACCTTTAACGATTTGATAAAAGCCTTAAATGAAGCTCTAAAAACAAGCTTCCAGCCAGAATACTTCGAAATGCCCTATGATTCAAAAACCTATCAGCACAACACACAAGCAGATACAAAAAAAGCAGAAAAATTCCTTAATTTCAAACCAAAATATTCATTAAAACAGAGAATAAAAGATTATATGGAGGAATTAAAATGGATCAAAAACTAATAAGTATCTTGGACCAGTTCAAAAACAAAAAAGTCTTGGTAATAGGAGACCTTATGCTTGACAAATACATATGGGGGGAAGTATCCAGGGTAAGTCCTGAAGCTCCTGTACAAGTAGTTAAAGTAAGCAAGGAAAGCTACGCTCCAGGAGGTGCTGCAAATGTAGCAAACAATGTTGCAGCGCTAAATGGCAAAACTTACATGATTGGCCTGGTGGGCAATGATGAAGCTAATGAAACTCTGATTTCAGAATTAAAAAAAAAGCAGATAAACACAGAAGGAATCATAGAAGACAATAACCGGCCAACAATACAGAAAATAAGAGTCATAGGAAAAGGCCAGCAGCTCTTAAGGTTTGATTACGAAAAAAAAGACTACTTAGATGAAGGTAAGGAAAAAAAGATACTTGACTTTGTCATAAAAAGAATACAAAACATTGACGCAATCATCATCTCAGATTATGCAAAAGGCGTAATAACAAAAAACCTTGCAGAGAAACTGATAAAATTAGCAAATGAAAAAAAGAAGATTATCATAATAGACCCAAAACCAGAACATAAGAAATTTTACAAAAACGCCACCTTAATCACTCCAAACAATAAAGAAGCCTGTGAAATGCTTAATGTTGAAGAAAAAAATGACGATTCCATAAACAAAGTAGGAAAAAGATTATTAGAAGAACTCAATGCCCATATAGTCATAACAAAAGGGGAAAAGGGAATAGCCATATTTGAGAAGAATAGCGAAATCACAAACATCCCGACAAAAGCAAAAGAAGTCTATGACATTATCGGAGCAGGAGACACAGTCGTAGCAACCTTAGCATTAGCATTAGCATCAAACGCCACATTAAAAGAAGCAGCCATTTTAGCGAATTACGCAGCAGGAATTACTGTAGGCAAAGTTGGAACTTCCACAGTAACAACCGAAGAGATAAAAAAAGCAATGCAAGATGAATAACGCTATCTATTTGGACCGCGACGGTACTCTAAACCAAGACGACGGCTATGTCCACAAGATTAAAAACTTTCAACTATTGCCAGATGTTTTAGACGCATTAAAATTATTAAAAAATGATTTTAAATTGTTTATTATAACTAACCAGTCAGGCATTGGAAGAGGTTATTTTGGTATTGAAGATGTTAAAAAGTTTAACAACCATATGATTAAAGAGTTTAAGAAAGAGGGAATAAAAATTGAAGAAGTGTATATCTGCCCGCATAATCCTGATAAGAAATGTGACTGTAGAAAACCAAATATAAAATTTATCAAAGAAACAGAAAGAGAATTTAACATAGACTTAAAGAGCTCATGGGTTATTGGAGATCTTTATACTGATATAAAAATGGGCAAAAATTCAGGATGTAAAACAATATATGTACTGACTGGGCATGGGAAATACCGTAAAAATCAATTAGAAGAAAATGGCATAATACCAGATTTTATTTGTGAAAATATACTAGAAGCTGCAAAAACTATAATACAAAATAAAAATCTTAATTAAGCCAAAGATAATAAAAAAATGTCAAATCCCCAAGGGATTTAAGAATAAAAATGACCAAACAAAAAATAAAAACAATGGAGGAATTAAAAAAAATAATTAAAAATCTAAAAAGCCAGAACAAGAAAATTGTAACAACTAATGGCGTATTTGATATTCTGCATTTAGGGCATATAAAATATCTGCAGGAAGCAAAAAAGCTGGGAGATATCTTAGCCATAGCCCTGAACTCTGATTCTTCTGTAAAGCAGATAAAAGGCCCTCAAAGGCCAATAAACGACCAGGAAGCGAGAGCAGAAGTATTGGCATCTTTGGAATTTGTTGATTACATTGTAATTTTCAACGAAACAGACCCTGTAAAAATCCTCTCTGAAATAAAACCGGATATTCATGTTAAAGGTGGAGATTACAAACTAGGTGAAATAATAGAAAAAGACATTGTAGAAAAAAATAACGGAAAAATAATCTTAATCCCTGAAATAAAAGGTTATTCTACAACAAACCTAATAGACAAGATAATCAAAATTTATAAAAAATAAAGAAAAAAATAAAATTTAAAACAAAGCATAAACAAATGGTGACAATGCACTGCTCTGTCCAAATGCAATCAATATTCCAACCAGCAAAAGCATGATTATTATTGGCAGCAGCCACCATTTCTTCCTTACCCTTAAAAAATCCCAAAGTTCGCCTAACAAAGATTTGTTTTGTGACATTTTTTATTATCAATCAACTCCTGATATTTTAATCTTTCGCATATTTCTCACTGTCCCACATATCTTCTGGGTTGTCTTCCCGTTTTATTAAAAATTTGCCCATCACTAAACAGTCAATACCGGTTCCCATCATACACTTATAGGCATCATAAGGAGTGCATACGATTGGTTCTCCGCGAATATTAAATGAAGTATTAATCAAAATAGGGATTCCGGATAACCTGCCAAATTCCTTGATAACATCATAATAAAGATGATTTTGAGGTCTTCTTATTGTCTGCAATCTCCCGGAACCATCAACATGAGTCACAGAAGGTATTTTATTACGCCACTCTTTTCGGATAGGATAAACCATCAACATAAAATCAGTTGGTTCCGGCACAGGCTCGCCGCATTCAAAATAAGCCGAAGCATCGTCTTCACAAACAACAGGAGCAAAAGGTCTGAACTTCTCGCGGTGCTTTACTTTTGCATTTAGCAATTCCTTTGCTTTTTGGTTGCAGGGGTTGGCTAATATGCTTCTTGCACCTAATGCCCTTGGCCCCCATTCCATTCTTCCCTGGAACCAACCAACTACAGTATTGCCATAAATTAACTTAGCAGTTGTTTTTATTAATTCCTCTTCATCCTTAAATTCAGAATATTTGATTTTATTTTTCTCTAAAAAATTCTTTATTCGCTCTGTTGAGAATCCAGGCCCTAAAAAAGCATTTTCTAATTGAAAATTTCTTTTATTCCCCAATACCCCATTATAAACATAAGAAGCCGCCCCCATACTTGTGCCGCCGTCACCAGCAGCCGGCTGTATCCATATCTTTCTGAATGGAGTATTCCTTAAAATTTTCCCATTCGCAACACTGTTAAGCCCGCAGCCGCCAGCTATAACAATATTCTCACATTTTGTTTCATTGTAAACATGATTTAAAATTTTAAACAAAACTTCCTCGTAAATTAATTGCAATGCAGCAGAAATATCCTTGTGTCTTTGAGTAACTTCAGATTCTGATTTTCTTACCATCCCTTCGAGCAATTTGCATAATTTCTTAGAAGGCATCCTGTCTTTATACTGGTAAACAAAATAGCTCATATCAAACCTATAGCTGCCGTCTTCTTTGATATCAATTACTTTTCTTAATTTCTCATAGTAAGGATTTGTTTCTTTGTTCATATCGCCATAAGCAGCCAGTCCCATAACTTTATACTCTGAATTATTTACAGTAAAGCCTAAGTAAGCAGTAACCGTAGAATACAACAAACCCAGAGAATGTGGAAATTTTATTTCTTTCGTCAAATTAATATTGTTTCCTTCACCCAACCCATATGCAGTAGTTGTCCATTCACCAACACCCTCAACAGTTAGTATAGCTGCTTTCTCAAAAGGGCTTAACAAAAAAGAGCTGGCAGCATGAGCCATGTGATGCTCAACAAACATTATATCCCGCTTATATTTAAGTTTCTTCCTAATAGCCTTCACGAGCCGTAATTTTTCATTTATCCATGATGGTGTTGAACTCAAAAAAGTCTTAAGGCTTAGTGGAAAATTCTCAATATGCTGGGATAACAATCTCTCAAATTTAAGAAACGGCTTTTCATAGAAACCTATATGCTCAATATCATTTATTGTGATGTTCTGGCTCTTTAAACAATAGTTTATAGCATTGATTGGAAAAGAGATATCATGCTTCTTTCTGGTAAACCTTTCTTCTTCAGCAGCTGCTACAATAGCTCCATCTTTCAATAAAGCAGCAGATGCATCATGATAATAACAGCTAATTCCCAAAATATACATTTTAATCAAAACTGTCTATAGTATTTCTCGATTGGTTTCTTTTTTAAATTCAACTCTGACCAATACGAATCCTTTTCTGATAATCTCATATCTAAAAAGTGCTTTCTGAACAATTTAGCAAAAATTGAAGTGAAACCAACTCCGATAAAATAAACTGCTAACAACAAAACAGAGTTAATGATTAAGGCTATGCCCTGGCCAAAATTCCTCATCCCATTCCTGAATCCCTTAAAAAATTCTTTTAATCCTTTCATCTCAAAAGCCTCTTCATAGACATACTGATAAGAACTACTAAGATTGTAATCCCA
>JADHVE010000047.1 GCA_016784195.1 Candidatus Woesearchaeota archaeon
CGTGCATCAAAGCCTGTTTGATCTGAAAGGAGAGAATGTTTTTTTTGATGTAGATAATCAATACAAATTGAGTTCTGTTGCAACAAGCTTTATTGCAGGCCAGATGAAGCATGTAAAGGCTGTTTGCGCAATAACAGCACCTACAGTAAACTCATACAAAAGGCTTGTTCCGGGTTATGAAGCTCCAGTCTACATATGTTGGGCCAGTAAAAATAGATCATCTCTGATTAGAATTCCCCGATACAGCCCAGGCAGAGAAAAAGCAACAAGAGCAGAGCTGAGATGTCCGGATCCTAGCTGTAATCCGTATTTAGCTTTTGCAGTAATGCTAAAAGCAGGCCTGGATGGGATAAAAAATAAGATGATTCTTCCAGAGCCTGTTGAAGAGGATGTCTATGAGTTTGATGAAATCAAGCTTAATGAGAAGCATATTGACACGCTGCCAGAAAATTTAGGCAAGGCACTAGAAGAGCTCAGGAAAAACGAAATCATACTTGAAGCGCTTGGAAAACATACAAGTAGAGTTTACTTAAATGCGAAAAAGAAAGAATGGGATGAGTATAAGATCCAGGTAACAGAATGGGAAAAAAAGCGCTATTTCCACATATTGTAGAAAAATTTTAATATTCTTATTTTTTACCTGCATCATATGACTACTGTAATGTGCTTTGGTTCTTTTGATGTTTTGCATCCGGGCCATTTGTATTATTTAAGGGAAGCTAAAAAGTACGGCAAAAAGCTTATTGTTGTTATTGCTAAGGATGTAAATTTTAAGAAATTCAAAAATAAAGAACCAAAATACAATGAAAAGCAGAGGCTAGAATATATAAGGGATATCCCTTATGTGGACAAGGCTGTTTTAGGCAGCGAGAAAGATATTTTAGATGTTATTGAAGAATTTAACCCGGACATTATCTGCTTAGGCTATGACCAAAAAACTATTAACGAGACAGAATTAAAAGAAGGGCTAAGCAAAAGAGGAATTAAATCCGACATCATGCGGATAGGCTCTTATAGAGAAGATATCTACAAGTCATCAAAATTAAAATAAAAAATCAAGGTTTTCCTTTGACAGATTTTATTATTTCTTCTTTTTCTTTTTTCCGCCACCACAGCATCCCATAAAAATCACCTCATTATTTCTGAATTTCCATTAAATATTTAAAATTAACTATATTAACAAAAAATATGAAGATAGCAGCATTAATATCCGGAGGAAAGGACAGCATCTATGCAGCCTACAAAGCAGCTGAAAAACATGACCTTGTTTGTTTAGTCAGCTTTAAGTCAAAAAGAGACGATTCCTATATGTTCCATACTCCAAATATAGAATTAGTCAAGATTCAGGCTAAAGCTATGGATATACCTCTGATATTTCTCGATTCTTCAGGCATCAAAGAAAAGGAACTTGAAGATATTGAACATGCATTAAAGGATGCTATTAAACAATACGAGATTGCAGGAGTTGTTTCCGGAGCTTTAGCTTCTAATTATCAAAAAAGCAGAATAGACAATATCTGCAAAAAATTAAGATTAAGCTCTTTAGCTCCGTTATGGCATATCGACCCTGAAAAATATTTAAGAGAGCTGATAAAAAATAATTTTGAAATAATCATTACAGGCATAGCTGCTGACGGCCTGAATGAAACCTTTTTAGGCATGAAAATAAATGATGATTTTATAAAAAAAATAAAAAAACTGAAAATTCACTTAGGGGGAGAAGGCGGCGAATATGAGTCCTTAGTAATTGATTGCCCTTTATTTCAAAAAAAAATAAAAATTAAAAAAGCAAACATTAAAATGGAGAATGAATGTACTGGAACATATTTAATTGAAAAAACCGAATTAATGTAAAAATGGAAGAAATATACAAAAAGATAATTAAAAACATTAAAGACTATTTCAAAAAAAACAATATCCAAAAAGCAGTGATTGGATTATCAGGGGGTATAGACAGTGCTGTTTCTGTTAGATTAGTGGTTGATGCAATTGGTAAAGACAATGTTTTTGCTTTAATGCTGCCGGAAAAAAGCCTGACAAAAAAAGAAAATATCAAAGATGCTGTTGAATCTTGTAAAGATTTAGGTATCAGATATCATATTGGTTATATTGATGATTTCTTAGATGCCTTTAAAAAATTAAAATGGAAACAAAACAAGAATGCTATGGTTAATTTAAAGCCCAGAACAAGAATGTGTATCTTGTATAATTATGCTAATGCCCATAATGCTTTGGTTATTGGAACTTCAAACAAAACAGAACTCATGCTCGGCTATTTCACAAAACATGGCGATGGAGCTGCTGATATTGAAGTAATTGGAGATTTGTTTAAAACAGAAGTTGTTAAATTAGCAGAATACTTGAAAATCCCAAAAAAAATAATAAAAAAAACACCCACAGCAGAGCTTTACCCAAACCAGACTGATGAGGATGAATTAGGAGCTTCTTATGAGAACATGGATAATATTTTAAAAAAATTAGTAAAAAAGCAGAAAATTGATGGAGAAGATTTATTGTATAAAAAGATAATAAAAAAGATAAAGAGCAATGAGCACAAAGGAAAAATGCCGTTCATCATAAAAGTTTTTTAGAAACAATTAATTTAAGATTACCTAGACTCAATCTTTTTTGAATTTATTCCAGTTAATTCATCCTCCCTAGGATCCCAATAAATTAAATACTCCCTAATTGCAGCTAATGCTTCATATTCTTTCTTTGTTGCTTCAAAAGCTTCCAGATTGCATGCTACTATTTTTTCTTCACCAATACTGCTATAATAACTCGGAGCAGCTAATGGAAGTAATACCCTTCCAAATTTTTCTTTAGAAATTTTTTCACGTTCCACATTAATCCTATTATAGATTTCATGGTAGACAGATCTTACAAATGTTCCAAATCCACTTATAGTATGTTTTAATTTAGAATCCTCCAAAATTTTTTCAACTCCAGTTCTATCATCAACCGCCGATATAGTCCTAGTAGCTGTTTCATTGATTGCGTGAATATAATCTTGAATCGAATAGTCACTTGTACTAGCTCCATAAACTACTGCTGGTTTATTGTTCATGATTTATGTTGTTATACTCTAATCACTTATAAGATTTATTGATAACAATATTCTTATCAGAATAATTGTCAGTTAAATTAATTCCCAATAGATTTTATAATTTTAAATAATAACCTATATAACTAAAAATAACAAAAAAAATATAAACTAAGTATCAACTTGCCCTATCTTATGTCAACAGCCTTATTCATCGGCAGGTTTCAGCCATTCCATAAGGCGCATCTACAGGATATAAAAAATATTTTAAAAGACTGTGACAAATTAATTATATCTATTGGATCTTCCCAGCATTCAAACACCCAAGACAACCCCTTTTCTTTTGAGGAAAGGATTGAAATGATTGAGGATGCCTTAATCAGCGAAAACATTGGAAATTATACAATCTTTCCGGTTCCTGATGTCGGCAATGACAGCAAATGGATTGAGCATTTGATCACCTTAGTTCCCAAGTTTGATATTGTTTATACAGGAAATGACTGGACTGAAAAATGCTTTAAGAATTATAAGGAAAAATTCATGGTCAAAAAAATAAAATTAATTCCAGGTATTAACAGCACAACAATAAGAGACAAAATGATAAAGAATGAAAACTGGCAGGAGTTAGTGCCTGAAACAGTTATCGGGTTTATAAAAAGAGTTAAGGGTGCTGAGAGAATTAAAAAAATATGCAGGTAACTATTCAAAAACCTTCTTAAAAAAACCTTTCTGTTTACTTTCTTTCTCAAACGCTTTAAGCAATTCTTTCTGTTTTTTGCTTAACCTCTCCGGAACAGAAATAATAACCTCAATATTTTCATCTCCAGAGCCAGAGCCATGCAAATGCGGAATCCCCTTACCCCTCATCCGAAAGGTTGTATTGCTCTGTGTTCCTGAAGGAATCTTTAATTTTGCCTTTCCTTTTAATGTAGGAACATCTATCTCTCCGCCTAATGATGCTATTGTAAAAGGCAGATTAACCTTAATATAAATATCATCACCATGCCTTTCAAAAACATCATGATCCTTAACATACATTATGACATACAAATCCCCTGAAGGTGCGCCTTTTTCTCCTGCTTCCCCTTCCCCTGTTATTCTTAAATTAGTTCCGGTCTCTGAGCCGGCAGGGACTCCAATCTCGATTCTTCTTGTTTTCTTGACAACACCTGTCCCATCACAGACAGGACATTCATTCTTTACATACTTGCCCTGACCTCTGCATTTGCCGCATGTATTAGTTGTAGAAAACATCCCAAAAGGTGTCCTTTGGGTTCTTCTGTAAACTCCAGCTCCGTTGCACTGAGGGCAGTCAACAATATCTGAGCTTGACTCTGCTCCGCTACCGTCACATTTGCTGCATTTCTCTAATCTGGGTATTGTTATATTCTTTGTTGTGCCTGTTGCAGCATCTTCTAGGCTTATTTCTAGATCATATCTTAAATCTGACCCTCCTCTTGCTCTCCTTCTCCCTCTACCTCCAGAAGGCGCTCCAAAAAAGCTTTCAAAAATATTGTCAAAATCAAAGCCTCCAATATCTGACGCAAAATCTGAGAAGTCGAATCCCTGGAAGCCTCCGGAAAACTGGTCGGCAGTTTTTCCAAACCTGTCATACTGCTCGCGTTTCTGGTCATCTCCTAGAACTGCTGCTGCCTCGTTAATCTCTTTAAATTTCTCATCAGAGCCTCCTTCTTTATTTAAGTCAGGATGATATTTCTTAGCTAATTGTTTATAGGATTTTTTAATTTCCTCTTTAGTAGAATTTTTATCTACTCCTAAAATCCCATAATAATCCTTTTCTGTCATTTTAATTTTTAACCGTTAAATGCTATAACCTTGCAATTATCTGAATCTTTTTTAGTTTATTACTGACTTTTTTTATTTAATTCTTCCTCAATCTTTTTTGTAAATTCAAATTCTTTTTTATCATCTCTGTTATATCTGATTTTTAAGTCATCAAACCTTTCCCTCAGACTAACAACTTGATTACCTTTTACCCGTTTGTCAGCATAAAAGACAATCTTCTCTTCTATTGTTTTTGGCTTGTGCTCTTCTTGGTTAATATGGGACAAACCGTGTTTTCTTATTATAGTAGCTATTTCCGGAAATCCCAGTTTATTTAATAAGTTTGCTCCTTCTATAAGGTGATTATCTTCAACCCTTTGGATATCATGCAGCAAGGAAGCTGCAATTACCATATCCTTATTGATTTCAATTCCTTTTTGCTCTAGTTTATTAGCTAAGACTAATGCAAATTCACAAACAGTTTTTGAATGCTCAATTACATTAGAAGGAGTTTTGTTGTCTTTCAACATCTGCAGGCATTGTTCTTCACCAGGTATGTTCATTTTTTGTTGTTGTTTAAATAATAAAAAAATAAAAAATAATCACTTATTATTTCTTCTTTTTCTTTGTTTTTTTCTCGTCCTCTACTTTGTACTCTGCATCTACTATGGTGTCGTCCTTGGTTTTTTCTTTTTTGCCTGCTGTAGATGCTCCAGCTCCATTTTTCTGAGTTTGCTGCTTTGCCTGCTCCTCAGCAACTTTCTGGTACATCTCTGTTGACATCTTCTGCACTATCTGGTTAATCTCATCAGTTTTTTTCTTTATTGCTCCAATGTCTTTTTTCTCAGGCTTAATCAACTCTTCCAGCTCCATTACCTTTCCCCTTATCTCTTCTGTTTGTTTTTTGTCAATCTTATCTTTCAGCTCGTCAAGCATCTTCTTGGTTGAAAATACCAGAGTATCAGCTTGATTGATTGCCTCTACTTCTTCCTTTTTCTTTTTGTCTTCCTCTGCATGGACCTCTGCTTCTTTCTTCATCTTATCTATCTCTTCATCTGAAAGGTTAGAAGATCCGGTTACTGTTATCTGCTGTTTCTTGCCTGTTCCAAGGTCTTTTGCACTGACATTTACAATTCCGTTTGCATCAATATCAAAAGTAACCTCTATCTGAGGAATTCCACGGGGAGCCGGAGGAATTCCGACTAAGTCAAATCTCCCTAAACTTTTATTGTCAGCAGCCATTGGCCTCTCGCCTTGCAAAACATTAATTGTAACAGCTGGTTGGTTATCTGCTGCTGTAGAAAATATCTGGGATTTTTTGGTAGGTATTGTTGTATTTCTCTGAATCAGTTCAGTTCTAACTCCACCTAGAGTCTCAATGCCTAAAGTTAATGGTGTTACATCAAGCAGTAATATGTCTTTTATCTCTCCTGCCAGAATACCTGCCTGGATTGCTGCTCCCTGCGCAACACATTCCATAGGATCTACTCCACGCTCAGCCTTTTTTCCAATAAAGTCCTCAACGAACTTCCTTACCACAGGCATCCTTGTAGGACCTCCTACAAGAATCACTTTGTCTATGTCTGAGGTTTTTAAATTAGCATCATTCAAAGCCTGTTCCACAGGACCTTTGCATTTCTTGATTATTGGCTCAACAAGATTTTCAATCTTCGCCCTGTTTAAAGTCATCTGCAGATTAACCGGGGCTCCGTCTTTTTGCGTTAGGAACGGAAGGTTAATGTCTGTTTCCATAGTTGTGCTCAATTCAATCTTTGCTTTTTCTGCAGCTTCCCTTAAGCGCTGCATAGCAGTGTCATCTTCACTTAAGTCAATGCCTTCTTTTTTCTTAAAGTCCTCAATAATGTAATTCATCAGGGTTTCATCCATATCTGTCCCGCCTAATTGTGTATCTCCTTTCGTAGCCTTAACTTCAAAAACATCTTCTCCAAACTCCATTATTGTAACATCCAGAGTTCCACCGCCAAAATCAAAAACAAGAATCTTATGCTCCTGTTTTGACTTGTCAATGCCATAAGCCATAGAAGCTGCTGTTGGTTCATTTACAAGCCTTACAACTTCCAGGCCTGCAATCTTCCCTGCATCTTTTGTTGCCTGTCTCTGATTATCATCAAAATAAGCAGGAACCGTTATAACTGCTTTGTTTATCTTCTCTCCGACAAACTCTTCTGCATCCTTCTTTATCTTCTGCAGGATATAAGCAGAAATCTGCTGCGGAGTGTATTCCTTACCATGTACCTTATACTTGAAATCACTCCCTATCTTTCTTTTTGCCGCTAATATTGTGCCTTCAGGATTAGATATAGACTGCCTCCTTGCAGGCTCTCCTACTAAAAGCTGTCCATCTTTTGTAAACGCTACAACAGAAGGAAAAGCCTTTCCGTACAGGGTTGTTCCTTCAGCAGAAGGAATTATTGTTGATTTTCCTGCCTGCAAAACAGCAGCAGCAGAATTGCTTGTACCTAAATCTATACCTATAATTTTTTCTCTCTTTGTTTTAGTTTTTTCAGTCATTTTCAATCACCTTAATTTCAATTTTAATTATTTTTTCACCAATTGTTTTATCAATTATTTTGATTACTGGTAAATTTTAATTTGCTTTATTTTTTTAATGTTTTTTTGTCGGATCTATTTCAAAATCTCAAATTTCAAAATTTTATTCAGTTTTTCCTTATCAGGAACTAATTCCTCTAAATGACCCCCTTCTAAAGTTCTGCCTCCTGAAGTGAGGTAAGAGGCAAACTGCCTTATGCTCTCTGGATCATCTTTGTCGATTATATGGTTAAGCATGAACCAAAGCATCAAATCTTCGCCATAAGGCTTGCAGCTCATCGACAATTTACATTGCATCGACTTCACTTTATGTATTTTGCATTTCTGTTTTTCATCAAAAAAAATGCATGGCCCGTATGGCTTTTCTCCTCTTTTTATCTTGGGCCTTAAAAATTTTTTATTAAACTCCTCAACTTCTTCAAGGTATTTTTTTTTAAGCTCTTCTTCGCTTATACCTAAAAACTCTGCAATCTTTTTTTCTTCACCTTCAATCAAAATTCCGCTACCGAAACCGCAACCGGATTCACATGCCTCGCATTTACAGTCATTAGTTAATTTCAAAATTTCTTTTAACTCTGTATTTTTTTTAATCATTATATTATGAATGATTTTATCAGATTGTTTATTATCCTCTATTTTTTAATGATTTTTTTGCTGACTTTGACTTTTGAATGTCTCAAAACCCGGTCATTTAGCATATAGCCTTTTTGCAGTTCTTCTAAAATCATATCTTCCTCTTTGTCTGATTCCTGCTTTATCAGGACTTCATGCTTATAAGGGTCAAATGTTTCCCCTATTGCTTTGATAGGTCTCAATCCTTCTGATTCAAGCAAAGAGTAAATCTGGGCAAATATCAGTTCAGTGCCTTTGATGAATTTTTCCTTGTCTGAGGTGTGTTTTAATGCCAGCTCAAAGCTGTCTAAGCTGGGAAGTAATTTTACAATCAAGTCTGATTTAGCATATTTTACAAATTCCTGTTTTTCTTTATCAATCCTTTTTTTGTAATTCTCAAATTCTGCCTGCAAATGCTGCAGCGAATCAGTCAATTCATTGATTTCTTCTTTCTCATCAGCTTTTTTTTCTTTCCTTTTTCTGTCTGATTCTGTAATCTTCTTCAGTTTCTCAAATTTTTCTTCAATTTTTTTTTCTTTTTCCATTTTAAAATAAAAAAGGCGTATAAAAGCCTTTTTTTCAGAGGCGTTAATGTTGATTTAAAGTCAACGAAGTGTAGGTAGAATAAACTAGTATTTAAATATTTCTATTCTGTAGCATATAAATAACCACAAAATTTATATATAATAACATTTATAGAGTATTGGCATGATAAGGTTTCATCAGAAAATAACCATAATCAATTTAAGGAAACCTACAGCTAATAATATAAATCAGGAGCTGCAATGGTTAGGAAATTCTCTAGGCTTATTTAATCTAAGGGACAAAGACAAGAGCTGTTTTAGGATATTTATTGAGCTGTTAAAAACCGCAAAAAAGAAACAAGCCTTGTCCAGTGATGAATTAGCTTACAAGTTAAACTTAAGCAGAGGTACTGTAATACATCATATAAACAAGCTGATAGATGCAGGAATAGTTGTAGAGTATAAAAACCGATATCTGCTTAGAGTTGATAATCTAAGCTCTTTAATAGAAGAAGTGGAAAAAGACATAAAAAGAACCTGTGAAAATTTAAAGGCAATTGCAAAAGAGATTGATACAAGGTTAGGGTTAGGATGATTAATATCGTTAAGTTAAGATAAACCGCCATTATTCTGTTTCTCTAGTAGTTATTTTAATAATACTCATCTATTTATCAAAAAATTATATAATTGCCATATACTTATTAATAAAAAAAGCCTAAGAATTTTATTTTGACGCCTCAATTTGGCTTTAGTTTCTCAGCCATATAATTCAGCTTGGCTAATTACCGTTTAAAGTTTTTGTACAATTATTCTGGATAATAAATAATTTTTATTAT
>JADHVE010000048.1 GCA_016784195.1 Candidatus Woesearchaeota archaeon
ATTATGTTAAGAATAAGGATTTATTAATAAAAAACATTGAAAATATTGAAAAAGGGGGAAAAGGCTTTGATCTAATAGTTAATTTTAAAGATAAAAAACAGCATTTTATTGTAAAGCCTTTTATTGACAATATCGGCAGTGTAATGACCAAGATGAATAAAGAGGATTATTTCAGCTTAGTTATGTTCAATACAAAAGAAAACTTCAAGGCTATTGTCGATAACTGGGATATTCTGATAGAATTCAGAAATTTGAGCATTTATTTTGTGAATCCTTTTTCCCAACTGGATAAAAGGTGGATAATTCATCCTTACACTCACCATAAGATCAGTGAGGAATCTTCTTTGGAAACCGGGTTAAAAGCTATGTTTGAAATTGTAGATAGTATAAGTAAGGAAGAGTTAAGCAAAAGAGTAAAATAAAAGTGTAGAGGAAGTTGTAATTATGTTTTAAGCTAATAACCTCCTCATTAAAAAATAATTATTTTAAATGATAACTGGGATTTTCTTTTGAAGAGCCACTTAAAGACAAAAATCCTATAATGGAGCACATATATTCCTCAACAATGAAGGAACAGAAGTACTGGAAATCTCTTTATTGCAGGGAATCTAGGAATTTTAATGATTATTAAAAATTTTTAAAATTAAAAAAAGACACAAAAAACAGAATTAAAAAATATTCACACGCAAAAATCAAAGATTTTTGGTGTCCTGAAAATGTTTTGCATTTTCATGAAATAATTGTTATAGTGTAAATTAATTAATGGTCAAAATTAATGGTTATAATAAGATTAAGATCTGACCGACAAGGCCTGCAAATACCGGCACTAGCAGGTTATCATCAAGTTCGTCTGCTAATGTTTCTATTACTGCTGCGGTGAGTGCCATTATTAATGGGATGTAGATATTAAGGGAAGTTGTAAAGGCTATTATAATAGCCACTAAGACATTGGTTATAAGGCCTGCAGAAAAGCCGACTATTGTCTTGTTTTTGAAGATTAATGTTGAGCCGTATTTTTTCCCAAAAATTGCGGCAGCCATATCTCCGAATGTGGTCATTAACAATGCTGCTAAGGCTATTGCAGTGTCAAAAACTGCCAAGCAGATTATTGCAGCTGATAAAAAAAATATAACGCCATACATCCTATTGTGCTCTTTTGGCCTTATGAATAATGAAAAAAAAGGCATTTTCCAGCCAAGCTCTAATCTTAGATATTCTAAAAAAAGGAAAAATGCCAACAAGCCGACTAAAAAAAGCAGAGCTATCTGCTTTCCTGCCTGGGCTTCAATAGCAGCATATACTACTAAAACCAGAAGTATTAACAGGTGGATTATTTTTCTGCCTATTTCATTAAACATGTCCCATTCCATCTTCAAGTTATGAGGTTTTACTGTTTTAAATAACTTTCTATACTGAGGTTATGTCAACTTAAGTGCAAAAAATATTTTCTTAAAGGATACTTAAATCATTTTTTCCAAAACCCAAATACTAGACTAACCCTATACGGCTGCCGGGATTTGAACCCGGATAGCAAGCTTATTCCATTCTTTGGGAAGCTTGAATCATAGCCATTAGATCACAGCCGTATCAATAGGTGATTTAATAATAAATAATAAGAAATATAAAAATTATTCTTTTTCTTCTTCGCCTTCGTTATATGAAGGGACTGCTGCTTTGCTTATGATAATTATGTCTCCAATAGACTTGACTAACTGGTGCGGCACTATGACTCCTTTAGCAGAGCCTAAGACCTTGTTCAAGAAAGAAGTTTTTGTTGCTCTCACTCTCCAACCAAAAACCTTATTTT
Source organism: Candidatus Woesearchaeota archaeon (assembly GCA_016784195.1). Taxonomy (GTDB): domain Archaea; phylum Nanobdellota; class Nanobdellia; order Woesearchaeales; family GW2011-AR4; genus BS150m-G64. Next base: position 1,808 of record JADHVE010000048.1, read on the forward strand.
GAGTCAGAATTGACTCTTCTATATCTCCAAAATATTCCCCTGCATCTGTAAAAACTTTCATATCGTATGTTTCAGTGATTCTTTTCATCTTCAGCATATTTACCACCTGTTTAGTTTAATATAATATTCTTTGTTTTGTAATATAAAATTATGCTGACTATTTAAAATCTTCGATTTTTCAGCGGTTAGACTACTTTTGAGTTAAAAATTTTTATTTTAGTAAGCTTTTTAAAATTAAGAGGTTTTTATTACGAGATGATATACAAAAACCTCATAATAATCGGAACTTCACATATAGCAAAGCAAAGCCTGGATGAGGTTAAGAGAACAATAGAAGAGGAAAAACCAGATATAATCGCATTAGAGTTAGATGAACAAAGGCTGTATTCTTTGATGAGCAGAAAAAAGCCGAAGGCCAGTATTTATAATATTGGGAGGATTGGGTTTAAAGGTTTTATCTTTTCTTTGATTGGGGCATGGGCTGAGAAAAAGCTGGGAGAGATTGTGGGTGTTAGCCCTGGAGACGAGATGAAAACGGCTGTTAGGCTGGCAAGGAAAAATAAGATAAGGATAGCTTTGATTGACCAGAATATTGAGGTAACATTAAAACGGTTTTCAAAAGCTTTGAGCTGGAGGGAGAAATGGAATTTTATTGCTGATTTGTTTAAGGCTTTTATTTTAAGAAAGAAGGAAATTGAATTTGACTTGAGCACTGTTCCTGATGAGAAGATTATCAAAAAGATGATAAACCATGTAAAAAAAAGATATCCTAATATCTACAGAGTTTTGATTGAAGAACGAAATATAATTATGGCTGATAACTTAAGCAAGCTAATGGACTTGAATAAAGACAAAAAGATAGTTGCAATCATAGGGGCTGGACATGAAAAAGAAATGGTTGAGATGATAAAAAAACAAAGAGTGAGTTATAGCTTTAGTGTTAGTTAAATTAATTAAGGGTATTGATTTTAATTTTCGAAACATTTAAATATAATATTCATAATAATTGAGTTATGGTAATGGTAGTTGATTCTAAGGGTAGAACAAAAAGTTTAGTTTTGACATCTATTTTTTCAGTATGGCTTAGTATATTTTCAATTATATTATTGCTAGGGTTAAGTAGACTTGTTGATCTTAAATTTCGCGCTATTGTTTATTTTATTATACTAGGATTATTTTGGTTTGTTCCTATATTTATTGGAGTATGGCATAATCATAAATATAATCCAAAAGTGAGTAATTACTCAGAGTTTAAAACAAAGGTTAATAAGAAATTTTATAATATTATATTTATTTCTTTCGGGTTAGTATTTATAGCACTAATAACCGTATTCACTTTGGGAATATTAACTTTACCTGCATTAATTATTAGTGCGATATATATGTATTTAATTTTTCCATTAAGTATCAGGTTGTATTATTATATCCTTAATCGGAATGTTTCCTGGATTTTTGGAGTTATTGCTTTGTTACTATTTCTATTAATGGTTTATTTCTTTTTGTTTGGGATCTTCTTGTAACTCTGTTGAAACTCTCAATATTCTAAAAGAAATTTTCGACACATTTAAATATAATATTCATAATAATTGATTTATGGCAGAGGTAGTTGATTTTATTGATAAGGTAAAGAGGTATTATAAATTCAAGCCTTCTGAATTAAAGGGGTTTGTTATTTCAATTTTAGCTATGGCTTTTGTAATTTCTTTTAGTGAGTGGGGTGTTGGAGAATTTGATCTTGTTGAGGGGTTAAGAAATTTTTTCATTGCTGTTATTATTGTAGGGATAAGCCTGTTTATACATCATTCAGCACAGAGATTATGGTCATTGGCTACAGGGTATAGAGTGGAGTATAAAATGTGGACTTTTGGGCTCGTATTAGGGGTGATACTTGCATTTATAACAAACGGAAGATTTTGGCTTTTAGTTCCGGGAGGGTTTATAATACATCACTTAGCAGGCCACAGGCTGGGATGGTTCAGGTATGATATCAATTACTGGGCTCTTGGGTTGATTGCGCTGGCAGGATCTTTAGCAACTATAACTTTCATTATATTATTGAAAATCTTAAATGTATTTGCGTTCAGCAGCATATTGCAAAAGTTTATAATATTTAATATAATTTATACTGTATATTGTATGCTGCCTATACCTCCTCTGGATGGATCAAAAATTTTTTATGGCTCAAGGATGTTATATGCATTTAGTTTGCCTGGGATAATAATTGCAGCAATTTTGTTATATGCTAACCTGCCTGTTTTGTGGGCAGTGCTTGGAGCATTTTTAATCGGAGTTGTTTTATGGCTATTGTACTACATATTTTTAGAGCGTCATTTGTGGTAATATGTTTTTAGAGGTATATAAATAGATACATAAAAATTAAAAAATGGCAACAGATATTTTATTTAAGAGCTGGGCAGAGTTTTTCTTTTTTGTACTGATAATTACAGGCATAATCATAGCTCTATCTACTCCAAGTGCAATTATAAGCTATTTTGTCATTTTTTTAAGCGGAATTTTTGCAGGCAGGCTTCTTTATTTCAGAAAAAAGAAGCTGAAAGTAGCTTATTATATTGTAATTGCAGGATTTCTTATAGGCTATCTTCTAGGAAGCTACTATGGAAACAGAAAAATAATAATTGTATTGTTTTTCATAGGAGCTGTATTGAGCTATTATATGTTTGATAAGAATGTTTTAAAGGATTTGCCGTTTTGAGCAAAGTTGTTTTTAACAATTTATTTAAATGGAAAAATTACTCCATTTTTATGATTAAAAATTTTAAACCGAGATTGTACCAGGAAACTATTTTAGCTTCTTCTGTTAATAAAAATACACTGGTTGTTTTGCCTACCGGGATGGGGAAGACAAATATTTTTTTGATGCTGGTTGCACAGCGTTTAAGGCAGTATCCCAGTTCTAAAATCCTTTTTATTGGGCCTACAAAACCTTTGATTGATCAATATCTTGAAGTTTTTAAAAAGAATTATGAAATAGAAGAAAGTGAAATGGCAGTTTTTACAGGCATGGTCAAGCCAGAGAAAAGAGCTGAGTTATGGAAAAAATGCAGGATAATATTTTCAACACCTCAAGGTTTGGAAAATGATATAATCTCTTCAAGGATTAATCTTGAGGAAGTTTCTTTATTAGGTGTGGATGAAGCGCATAGAGCTGTGGGAGACTACGCGTATGTTTTTGTTGCAAAACAGTACAATAAACTTGCAAGATATCCCCGGATATTGGCGTTGACTGCAAGCCCTGGTTCTGATATGGAAAAGATAAAAGAGATTTGCGGAAATTTGTTTATAGAAAATATTGAGATAAGAACTGATAATGACCCTGATGTAAAGCCTTATGTGCAGGAGATGGAAATAAACTGGGTCAAGGTTGATCTGCCCATTGTTTTTACTGAAGTTCAGGGCTATTTGAAGAATTTTTTAAAGGAAAAATTATTGAAACTGAAGAACTGGGGCATTTTAATGAAAGCTGATGTAAATTATGTTAATAAAACAGACTTGTTAAGGCTGCAGGGAGAGTTACGAGGGAGAGCTGCAAAAGGAGAAAAAGATGTTGTATTGTGGAATGGGATTTCAGTTCTGGCGGAGATAATGAAGGTACAGCATGCTTTAGAGTTACTGGAAACCCAAGGTGTTGTTCCCCTTCATAAATATATGGAAAAGCTGAATTCTGAGGGGTTGAGCTTTAAAACAAAAGCTGTTAAAAACATTATAGGAGATTTAAATTTTAGGAGTGCTTTGATTAAAACTCAGAGGTTGCTGGATGATAAGATAGAACATCCTAAGTTGATAGAGCTACAAAAGATAGTTGAGAAAGAGATTGAAAAAAATAAGGATATGAAAATAATTGTTTTTAACCAATACAGGGATAATGCTGCAGATATTAAAGAAAAGCTGAATGCAATCAATGATGTAAAGGCTGAACTTTTTGTAGGGCAGCTGAAAAAAGGGGAAACCGGGTTGAGCCAGAAAGAGCAGAAAGCTGTTTTGGATAAATTTCGCAAAGGGGAGTTTAATGTTTTGGTTGCGACTTCTATTGGAGAGGAAGGCTTAGATGTTCCTAAGGTTGACTTAGTTGTTTTTTACGAGCCCATACCTTCTGCAATAAGGCATATCCAACGTCGTGGAAGAACCGGAAGGCAGGAGAAAGGCCGGGTTATTATATTAATGGCAAAAAATACCAGGGATGAGGGCAGTAGGTGGAGTGCACATCATAAGGAAAAGAGGATGTATAGAAATCTTGACAAGCTAAGAATGGATATCGATTCTGTTTTAAGCTCTAACAAAGAGAGCAATTTAACGAGCTTTATAAAAAATGATATAAAAATATTTGCTGATTACCGGGAGAAGGGCTCCGGCGTTATAAAGGAATTAGTTGATTTAGGCGTTAATATAAAGCTGGACAAATTAGAAAGTGCAGATTATATTTTAAGCTCCAGGGTAGGGATTGAGATGAAAACTGTTCCTGATTTTGTCGATTCTATAATTGACGGAAGATTATTGCTGCAAATAAAAGAGTTGAAAAATAATTTTGAGCGGCCTTTGGTCATAATCGAAGGTGTTGACGATATTTACTCGATGAGGAATGTCCATCCTAATGCTATCCAGGGAATGTTAGCTACAATTACAGTTAGTTATGGAATTCCTGTTTTGCGTACTAAAAATTTCAAAGAAACTGCATCTTTGCTGAATATAATTGCCAAGAGAGAGCAGGAAGAAACTTCCAAAGATTTTACAATGCATACTGAAAAAAGAATTATGTCTTTAAAAGATTTGCAGGAGTATATTATAAGCTCTTTGCCTGGAGTCGGTGGGACTTTGGCTAAACCGTTGCTTAAGAAATTTAAGACTGTTAAAAAAATAATTAATGCTAAACAAGAGCAGCTTGAAAAGGTTGAGAAGATTGGGCCTAAGAAGGCTGAGAGGATACGAGAGGTTGTTGAGGGGGAATATATAGAATAAGGCTTAATTTTTTAGAAAGTCATTGCTCTTAATCTCTTCGTGCGCTCAGCAACTGCGGGATGTGTGGAAAAAAGTTTGACTAATACTCCTCCGCGAAATGGATTAACAATGAATAAATGCGCAGTTGTTTCTGTTGTTGCCATTGCCTTTAGCGGATGTTTTTTTGCATTTGCTTCTAATTTTTCCAATGCTGATGCTAGACTTTCCCCGTTGTGAATTGTTTTTGCTGCAGAAGCGTCTGCTAAAAATTCTCTTGATCTTGAGATTGCTAATTGAATTATTGTCGCCAGGAGCGGAGTTAAGATTGCCAGAACTAATAATTCAATCATTCCTCCGCCATCATCGCTGTCTCTGCCAACCCCCCCAAAGATTGCTGCCCAACGAGCCATAAATGCAATATAAGAAATAACTCCTGCGATTGTTGCAGAGACTGATTGTATTAAAGTGTCTCTGTTTTTTATGTGAGATATCTCATGTGCAATCACTCCTTTGAGTTCGTCTTCATTCATGACCTCAAGTAAGGGTTTTGTGACTGCAACAGCTGCGTGCTTATAATTACGTCCAGTTGCAAAGGCATTAAGAAAGTTTCCAGGAACAATATAAACCTTAGGCATTGGAATGTTTGCTAATTGAGAAACTTCTTTTACAATTTGATATAATTTGGGTGCATCAGTTTCCTTAACTTCTTTAGCCTTGTACATAGCTAAAACAAGCTTGTCTGAAAACCAGTAAGCTCCAAGGTTCATCACTATGGAAAATATCAAAGCGATTGTAAGACCCTGTGGGCCTCCAACTAACTGACCTACTAATAATAGAATGCCTGTTAAGGCTCCCAATAACATAACTGTCTTGAATTGATTTTTTATTGACATCTTTATCAAGATATAGTGTATTTGTATAATATAAAAAACTAATGGTTTTAAATTATAAGTTTAAGTGTGACCAGGTCAAAAACTGCTGTTGTTTTAAAAAAATATATAAAGCGGCAGATTTAAGAGGAGGATATGAAATGGTATGCATTTGACTTCATAGAACCTTCGATTGAAAAAACTAGAAAATTATTGTTTCCAATAAAAATCAAGGAATGGCTTAAGCTGGGTTTTGTTTCATTATTTTCTGCTCCTTTTAGAGGCTCTGGCCCAAATATTAACATCCCATCCGGGCTGAATAAGGATAATAAAATAACCGGAGAAGTTGTAGGCAATATTTCAGGAATAGTAAAGACTAAGATTCACCTAATAGCTTTTTTTGCATCGTTTTTGTTAATATTTGCCTTAATCATGAATTTTATCACTAGTGTTTTTTCATTTATATTGATTGAATCTCTGGTGAAGAAAAAAACAGAAATAAAAAAAGGCTTTAAAAGAAATACTCATTATGGCTTTTCATTCTTTTTGTTTAGACTAGCTATTGGTTTGTTTTCTTTGGTGATTATTGCATTAATTTTCATCCCGGTAATACTCGGCTTTATCAAATATGGAGTAGGTTATCTTGATACGACCAGTCTTTTTTTGATTATTCCCTCTATCTTATTATTTTTCCTGTTTATTATTCTGTTATCTATTTTCCTTTTGATGGTGACTGATTTTGTTCTGCCCTGCATGTATTTCAATAAAATGCTTATTAAGCCAAGCTTAGGTCGTGTTTTTAGCAAGATTAAAAAAAATATATCAGAAATTTTAATTTATATTTTAGCAAAGATAGTATTGGGAATTGCAGCTGTAAGTATCTGGATATTCATGTTTATTGTTTACTTAATCCCGGTAGGAATACTCGCTGTTCCTACGGCAATCTTATATATTTTAATGTTAAAAATTTTAGCCTGGAATGTGTTCTTGGTGGTAGTGGGAATAATCATTGCGATTATTACGTTGTTGTTTGCTATATATATATTTCATGTGATAACCTTACCCTTGCATGTCTTTTTCAGGTATTGGTCATTAATAGCCTACAGCAATCTGGAAAAGAAGAAATTTATTTGATATTTAGATATGAATCTAACCCTTCAATGTGGCTCAAACGAGTATTATTCTGCAGGAATTTCCTGAATCTATTGTCAACTTTAACTCCCAAGGTGGATAGGCCTGAATTTAATTTTTTGTAAAGCTGCTTCCCTTTTTTATCAAAATCTGTCAATATAACACACTCCTTGTTTTTGGAAGAAATATCCTCTATGATTTGAAATAGAGGTTTTTTACTTAACTCGGCGATATTTTTAAAACCTAGTTTTTTTAAGGCTATGCTGTCTTTTTTTCCTTCTACGATTATTAAGTTTCCGGATTGTTTTAATTTAGAAATTTCTTCATTAAGCTTTTCAATGTTTTTTTTCATAAAATCGTAGGGCGGATACCCACAGATTTATCTGTGGGAGGAAGCCCGTTACCTCCATCTATTGGTTGTGCAAGAGGAAACTTTATATTTAAGTAGCCACTTGTGTATATTCTATGAATGTGTTGTTTATCTGCAATCAAAACGAAAACCGAAGCAAGACTGCTGAGGAAATCTTTAAAGATATATTTAAGACTAAATCCGCAGGTCTTTATAACACTAAGCCCGTAACTGAGAAACAAATCTCTTGGG
>JADHVE010000049.1 GCA_016784195.1 Candidatus Woesearchaeota archaeon
AGGGCTACTTCGACATACCTTCAGATAATCTGGACTTGTTGCCGACATTCACCGAATATATCCTCAACAAGAAATTCAAGGATGTGGTTATAGTTGCTCCGGATGTAGGGGGAACCATAAGGGCAAGACTTTTGGCAAAAATTCTTAATGTTCCCTTGGCCATTATTGATAAAAGAAGGCCCAAGCCGGGTGTTGCAGAAGTTGAGAACCTGGTAGGCGACGTAAATGGAAAAACCGCAATCTTAGTAGATGACCTCATAGATTCAGCAGGAACAATAACAGAAGCATCAAAAATCCTGAAAAAATTTGGAGCAGAAGAAGTTTATGTCTTAGCAACTCACCCTCTCTTATCAGGCCCAGCCATTAAAAGATTAGATGAAGCTCCAATAAAAGAAGTTATCTTAACAGATACAATACAAATTCCGAAAGAAAAGAAATTAAGTAAGATTAAAATAATATCTGTAGCAGAGTTATTGGCAGAAACAATAAAAAGAAATAATGAAGGATTGCCTATGGGCATTGTTTACAAAGAAATGTACAAAAAACTTGGAAAGGATGTGGTGATTTAATTGAATAAAGAAGAATTGCAGGAGCAGTACTTCAAGCTGCAGTATTTACATGAGCAGATAAATGAGATTGAAAAACAGATTCAGCTTTTCAGCAACCAGATTGTTGAGCTTACATCTACAGTCCAGAGCCTGGATGAATTTAAAAGAATAACACCCGGCACAGAGATTTTAGTGCCTCTAAGCCAGGGCATGTACGCAAAAGCAGAATTAAAGGACAATAATGAGCTTCTAGTGAACGTAGGCTCAAATGTATCTGTCAAAAAAAATGTTGAAAACACAAAAAAACTCATAAACAATCAGATAGAGGAAATCAAAAAAATACAAATCCAGATGACCTCAAACCTGCAGAATTTAACCTTGCAGGCAGTCCCCCTACAAAAGGAAATCAGTGAGCTTTCATCAAAACAATAAAATGTTCAAGTTCTTTAAAGAAAAGCTAAAAAAAGCAATCTCTAAGACTTCTGATAAGATTGAAAAAGAAGGAGAAACAATTGAAGAGATACCGGAAAAGGCTGAAGTAAAGCAAGGCTTTTTATCAAAATTTAAAGAAAAATTTTCCAAAAAAGAAGAAAAAGGCTATGAAGAAGTCAAAGAATCAGAACAAAAAAAAGAAGATATACTCGAGCAGGAAACAGAAATAATTGTGGAAGAGAAAGAGATAGAAAAAGAAGCAAGAGAAGAAGAGAAAGATGAATCAGATTTTGAAAAGGAAGCTGAAGAAGCTGTCAAGAATGAAAAAGAAAAACAGCTTGAAAAACAAAGAATTGAGCAGGAAAAAAAGCTAGAAGAGCTGGGAGAAAAAAAAGGTATTTTCAGCAAAGTAAAAGAAAAATTTACTACAAAAAAGATAAGTTACAGCCAATTTGAAGGCATGTTCGATGATTTGGAATTAATTCTGCTGGAGAATAATGTTGCTGTTGAAGTCATAGACAAGATTAAGTCAGATTTAGGTTCCCAGTTAGTGGAAAAGCCAATAATAAGAAATAAAATCGAAGAAACAATCAGGCAGTCTTTAAAAAATTCAATAACCGATTTATTTGATGTAGATGAAATAAACCTGTTAAGGATGGTTAAAAGAAAAATCGAGAAGCCATTTGTAATAGCTTTTCTGGGAATTAACGGTTCTGGAAAAACAACTACAATAGCCAAAATTGCTGATTTGCTAAACAAAAACAAAATAAGCTCTGTTTTAGCAGCCTCTGACACATTCAGGGCAGCTTCTATAGAGCAGCTGCAAAAACATGCAGACAAGCTGGGAATTAAATTAGTAAGGCATAATTACGGCTCTGACCCTGCTGCAGTTGCTTTTGATGCTATAAATCATGCTAAAAGTAAAAATATAGATGTTGTTTTGATAGACACAGCAGGAAGAATGCATTCAAACGAAAATTTGATCGAAGAAATGAAAAAAATAATCCGTGTTTCAAAGCCTGACTTAAAGATATTTGTCGGTGAAGCAATAACTGGAAATGACTGCGTTGAGCAGGCAAAAACATTTGATGAAGCTGTGGGTATAGACGGGATTATCCTATCCAAATCAGACATTGATGAGAAAGGTGGAGCATCCATCTCTGTAAGCTACGTAACAAAAAAGCCAGTAATATATTTAGGAACCGGCCAGGAATATTCTGATTTAAAACCATTTGAGCCAGAACTGATTATTGAAAGCTTGGGATTAAACGCTTAATCTTATCTTTAATTAATTCTTTATCCTCTATTATTTTACCCTTAAGAGATTTAACAATGTACCTTATTTGTGTTTTTACTTTGCTTATCCTCTTTGTATCTTTTTTGGTTTTTAATGGTTAATCTTTTAATGTGTAGTCAAGCGGAAGTATAGGTTATTTTTCAGCAGAAATCTTTTTTATTTAAACTCCTATTTTAAAAAATACTTATATTTTTAATTTTCATTCAAACTCAATCTCTCCTTTCAGATAAACCCCCTTATACAGCTTTATGGGCCTCCAATTGTCAACAACCAGCTTTGCATTTAGCCATTCTGCTAATTCCTCCGGATTGCCTATAGTTGCACTTAATCCGATCAACTGGACATTTTTCAGCAATTTCCTTAAGATTGTTATCAAAATCTCCAAAGTAGGACCTCTACCAGGATCATTCAGCAGATGAATCTCGTCTATAATCACAGTCTTAACCAAGCTCAATCCAGGGGTATGGTGCCTTATGAGGCTGTCTAATTTCTCAGATGTCATAATAATTAAATCACAATCAATAAGATGAGGATCAACAGAATCAATATCACCTATAGACAAAGCAACCTTCGCAATATCCCCATATTTCTTTTTAAAATCCTTATATTTTTCAGCTGCTAAAGCCTTTAAAGGAACAATATAAACAGCTTTGCCTTTCCCTTCCAAAATAGATTTCATCGCTGCCATCTCAGCTATTAATGTTTTGCCTGAAGCGGTAGGGGTGCAAACAAGCAAATTCTTGTTTTTCAATAATCCTTTTTTAAGGGCCTTTTCTTGAGCAGGCCTTAATTCAGTTATCTCTTTCTCTAAAACAGAATAAAGCTCTTTTGGAATATCCTCTTTTATGTTTTTTAACTCCATCTGATCAACTAATGTATTTATGTTTTTAAAGATTGTTAAAGAAAGATTTAAAAAAGCTGTTTTAACAGATAATAATCCTAATCAATCCCATAGAATCTTTAATCTTTTGAAGATTTTATTATTAGCTTCATGAGATTTTTTCCTTCAACAGATCCTAAATTCCCCTTGATGCACTCTTTTTCTCCAAACTTTCTAACTTCATCTTTTCCATTGCCATAAACCAGCAAAGGAACTGAATCTCCTGAATGATCTTTATGGCTGCATGGTGTAGAATGGTCTGCTGTTATAGCTATTATCCCTTTAAAGTCCATCAGAACATCCAGAGCCTTATCAATTTTCTCTATAAATCCTTTCTTCCCTTCGCAGTCTCCATTCTCTCCAAAAATATCAGTCGGCTTGACATGGACAAAAACAAAATCATGTTTTTTTATTATTTCCTTTGCTTTCTCAAATTTTGATTTAACATTCGTATCAGGCATTCCAGTTGCTCCTCTAACCTCAACAAGCTCCATTCCAGCCATAACCCCCAGCCCCTTATACAGGCCAGCCCCAGCAATACATGCAGATTTTAAGCCCCACTTCTTTATGAAAGGCTCTAGCTCTTTATAATAACCAGGACCTCTTGTCAAAAAGTAAGTTCCTCTTAATTTTCCCTGATTCTCCCTTTCTTTATTCAAATGATGTTTTTCAAGAATTTCATGTGATTTTTCCAAAAATTTTTGCAGGGTTTTTGCAGTAAACTTAGCTTCTTTAGAATTATCAAGAGGTTTTATCACATTTGCTTTATTATCCTCCCAATTCTCAACAATCTTTGTAGATGTTTCATAATGGACATCTGAATTTGATATTTTATCAGAAAGGCCTTTGCCCCTCATAACAATAATAACTCTATGGCCAGTGCCAGACTTCACAATAAATTTAACTCCATCAATCTTCATGCCATCCAAGTCCTTTGTAAATTCAGCTGTGCTTTCAATTCTTCCTGCTCTTCTGTCTTTAACCCTAAGCTCCTTATCAACTGTAGCTAGATTAGCCCTTAACGCAACATCTCCTTCTTTTAATTTAATGCCAACACCTGCTGCTTCAATAGGTCCTCTTCCAGGATAATCTTTTTTTAGGTTATAGCCAAATAATGTTAAATGGGCTTCATCACTATTTGGCCTTATGCCTTTGCCAAGAACATCCACCTTACCAGTAACGCCCTCTTCTGCAAGTTTGTCCATATTAGGCGTAGAAGCAGCTTCCAGCGGTGTCTTATCTCCAAACTCCTTTACAGGCAAATCACCCATACCGTCGCATATTACCAAAATTATCTTTTTCATCTAAAATTTCTTCCAGGATATCTAGCCTTGTTTCCAAGCTCTTCCTCAATCCTTAGCAATTGATTATACTTGGAGTTTCTATCAGACCTTGCAGGTGCTCCTGTCTTTATCTGGCCGGAATTGACCCCTACTGCTAAATCTGCAATAAAGCTGTCTTCTGTTTCTCCAGAGCGATGTGAAACTACAACAGTCCATTTATTATCAAATGCCATCTTTATTGCCTCTAATGTCTCTGTTACCGTGCCTATCTGGTTAACCTTGATTAAAACCGAATTTGACGCATTTAGCTCAATCCCTTTTTGTATTCTTTTTGTGTTTGTAACATACAAATCATCACCGACAATCTGGATTTTATTCCCTAATTTCTTTGTCATCTCAACCCAGGAATCCCAGTCATCTTCCGCTAACCCATCTTCAATACTGGCAATCGGATAACTGCTGACTAAGTCAGCATAGAAATCAACCATCTCTCCACCATTCATTTTCTTTTTCCCGACTGTATAAACGCCATCTTTAAAAAACTCAGACGCAGCCGGATCCAAAGTAAAAACCAGGTCTTTTTCATAGCCAGCTTGCTTAGCAGCCTCTGTAATCCAGTCCAGCCTCTCATTGACAGTCTTTATTTCAGGAGGGGCAAAACCGCCTTCATCTCCTACCAATGTTGCTCCCGCCCCTAATCTCTTTTTTAATAATTTCCTGAGATTATGGTATGTTTCAGAGACCATCCGTATGCCTTCCTTAAAATCAGATGCTCCAACAGGCATGATCATATGCTCCTGAATGCTGTTTTCCTGGCCAGCATGCCTTCCTCCGTTTATGACATTGCACATAGGCAGAGGTATTGTATTTGGTTCTGAGCCAAACAGCTTGCCAATATAATTATAAGTAGGCATCTCAAGCTCAGCAGCTCCTGCTTTTATAGCACATAATGAAATAGGTAGTATTGCATTTGCTCCGAACTTATTCTTATTTTCCGTTCCATCCAGCTCAAGCATAGCTTTGTCTATCTCTTCCTGGTTTGTACAGTCCATCCCTACAATCTTTGGAGCTATGATTTTATTGACATTCTTAACCGCATTTAAAGTTCCTTTTCCAAAATATCTCAATTTATCCCCGTCTCTCAGCTCAAGAGCTTCATGAGAGCCAGCTGATGCACCGCTAGGAACCATTGCTCTGAACAAGCCATTATTTGTAATTAAATCTACTTCAACAGTAGGATTCCCCCTGGAATCAAGAACTTCTCTGGCTTTTATACTTTTAATAGAACTTCCAATCATAACCACCCCCAGTTTATTTTAAATTAAAGAACTAAATTTATATTTCCTATATAAATTTTGTTGTTTTTTGTATTTTTGACCAATGAATAGATGGATGATAAAAAATACTGATAAGAATACAAACACAATAACCATTAGTTGTTAAAGTGTTTTGATTTCAATTTTCAATTTAATTTTGATAATAACAAATAAAAATAAATATGATCTTACATAAATATGATAAAGCAAAAATCAACTAATACATTTCCTTTATTCCTAAGGTATAAATTGGGAGAATAAAAATAAAAATCAAGCTTTTTCATTGTGATAAATTACTTTGTAATCCATAATTGTTGAAAATTCCTCTATCGATTAGGAGCAGGGGATTTTCATAGTTATTATTAAAATTTAAAAAAAATAAGTTACAAAGAACAAAATGAAAAAAATATTCAAATAAGGATTAGTGTAATAGCACCTAATGGTAACAAATGATTTTTATCCAATATAATCGGCTTCCTGCCCTAGCCTGCCTTTTAGCTTCTTCCTGGCAGTTGTTCTGCTCACTTCACTCAATTGCTCTGTTCTTTTCATTATCTCTGATTCAACTTCTTTAATCTCTTCATCCAGTTTATCGATATCTACATTTAGTTTTAGCTTCTTATTCAGCAGTTTTAAGATCTCTCTTGCGCCTTTAATGCCTAGGTACATGGGATGCCCATAAGTTTCTGCCAAAAGCGCTATAGCATCTATCTTCCTGTTTTTTGCTAATCCAACTAAAAGGCCTGAAACACCAACAATAGGCCCAACAACCCCATAAAGATGGTCATTAACCATTTTGTCTTTATACTTTTTTATGATGCTTTTGCAGTTTGCAGTGCAATACAGTTTTGGCTTTTTTGGTATTTCACTTAACCCTATGCCTCCTAGAGTAATAACTTCTTTGCCGTTAAACTGCTCAACTATGTCCAGCATCTTATCTGAAAATTCATAAGAGCTTACCTCATCCACTGGCTGGATGTCTCCTGCCAATAATAATAAATCCGACTTTTTTCCTCCAAATTTTTTATAAAAAACCTCTATTGTAGGAAGCTCGACTAAATTATCCTCATTAACAAAAACAGAATGCGGGAATGTATAAGAATTGACTTCAAACAGTTTTTTTGCCTTTAGCTCGTCTATGATAAAATCCACTGCAACCTTGCCGACATTACCTATTCCAGGTAGCCCTTCAATAAGTATAGGCTTGTTTAGTTTTACTTTTTTATCAACTTGGTTTATTTTCCATGAACTCATATCAATCCCTCTTTTTGTAGAATTCCTTTTTTCACTTCCCGCCTGTATCCTCCATAAGCATATTCCATGCTGAATTTTGCAGGCTTTGGATTTACTGTCTTGACACCGCAACAGTTTTCTTTCATAGTATACTTGCCGCATTTATCACATTTAAGAATATGCTTCATTTCTAAGCCTCTGACCTGATAAACTCCCCTTTCCCTTTGTTGTTTTCAATAAATTTCAAAGTTTCTTCAGTAGTATCCTTTAAAATTTTTTCAGCTTCCTTGAAATCCTTTGCTTTGATTTCAACACCATAATTGCCTCCGCCTAAATATTTTACACTAAAATTATCCTTGCCAATATCCTTTGCTCTTTTCAAAGTCGCTTTTATTATTTCAATACCTTCAGGATCATAAGAAACTAATTTTAATCTACCCTCAATCTTGACTACAGCTTCCTTTACCCTTTGTTTTACAGCCTCCTCAAGGTCATTTGCTAATTTTTTCTCTAGGCCTATTTTTTCCAGTAAGCCTTCACTACCTGCTACTTCTTCAAAACAGGAATACAAGGAATCATATTTTACTAATATTTTATCTGAAACTTCTTTATACAGGTCTTTAATCTCTTTATTAAGACTTTTAGCTACAAATTCAATTATTTTTTCCACCATCTGCCCTTTTTTGATTTCTTCTACTTTTGCCCTCTTTTGTCCCTCATTTACCCTTCTTAAAGACAAGTCGATATGTCCTTTTTCCTCACTTACCCTTAAAACCAGACAAACAACCTTTTTGCCTTCTTTTACAAAATCCCTAATATTTCGTATTCTTCCAGGGCTCACCTCAGAAATATGGATCATCCCGTCTTTCTCATACTCGTCCAGATTAACAAAAACAGAATGATACTGCACTTTTGTGACAGTGCACATTACTAATTCACTTTCTTCAGGAAATCCTTTTTTCTTAAATAACATTTTGATATGTCGGAAATTTATACTGCCTGTTTACAACAAGTGGACAAAGTCCGATATTCTATTTTGGAAAATGATATATTTTTGGGTGTTTAAAATCCTTTTTAGATTTTCACCCCGCAAAGAAATACTCTGTATTTCTTGTGCCGCAGAAATTTACAATGTAAATTCCTCATAGAACCAAAAATTTACTAAATGAATTTTTTAGTTCATACTCAAAAACCACCTAACCCATTCGGCTATGCTAAAATCATATTATCTGATTTTATAGGTGGTTTTTGACAGATTATAGTCTATAGTTTCTATTTCAAAACTTCTAAAATTCTTGCTTTTATCTTGCTCTTGCCGCCAGTAGGTTCCGCTAAAATCTTATTGCATACTAAGCAGGCTATCTTAGATGCAGATTTGCCGAATATTATCTGCTCATTCTTGCATTTATGACATCTTATCTTGACAAATTTACTGGTAGATTCTCTGATTTTCATTCTAAAATCACCTTTATTTAACAGTTCAAGGAATTGTCCTTTATTTATAAAGCTTTTCTTTAAAATTTATCCAGTGTTATCCTTTGATTATTTCACACTTAAGTCCAATAAAAAATTACCAATAATAAAACAAGAGAAAATTAAAAATAAATACTTATATAAAAAATAATAAAAGAAAAAAACTAAAAGAAAAACACAAATAATTGTTATAGTATAAAATCACTTAATGGAAACAATCTACAAAATCACTTAAATTCAACTTTTTTGGCTCTAAAACCCTTTTTTTGCATATGCATCTTTTTGCATTCTTTACATTCATACCTTAAATCTGTTTTTTTGCTCATCTTTTTGCCAGTCATCTTGAACTTAGAAATAGCTGGCTTGCTGTACCTTCCTCTGTTACCCATACCTCTGGCTACTCCTCTTCTCTTAGCCCTTAATTTGCTCCCATAAGTCATGCTCCTCGGGCTTCTCTTCTTTGTCTGGCCAACCTTGTGCTCAGTATGTTTTTTACAATAAGGACAATATCTTTTCATAATTTTTGGCAATTTCATTTTTAAGGTATTTTTTCAATAATTTAATTTATTATCAATTTTGTGTTTTATATTAGATTTTTATTAATGGTTTATTTATATTGAATTTTCAATTAATTTAAAAATCTTTCTAATTGCTCTTCATTTCTTCAGCCCTGCCTTTAGCTATCAGCAAATCAGCTATTGCAATTGGTAAATTAGCGACATCTTCTCCTTCAAAAGGGCCGTACTCTTCAAGTTCTTCACCAACAAATTTAGGGACAGCATGTATAAACCTGACTATCCTGGTGTTTTTTTTAACCTCTTCTTCAGTTTCTTTTACTTCCTCTTTTTTCTCAACGACAAATGGCAAATCC
>JADHVE010000050.1 GCA_016784195.1 Candidatus Woesearchaeota archaeon
CTTGTTTTTAATCTTCATAAAAGAATAAGCCTTAGAGCATACAGGGCAGTTTATATTGCCGCAGTTGAATAAAGGGTGGTCTTTTGCGTTCAGAGATGGAAGTTTCATTAAACTAAGAAAGTAATAGTTAAATTAAAAGAGAATTTCTCTACTGATGGAATTTCTCCTTTTGTTGGAAGGTTTAATTATCCAAATATCTATATTGGAATTCAGACGCCTCCCGAGCATGAAGAAGATTCATGGCTTTATGATGCTCCAAAGGTATGGTCGGAAAAGAATTTTCAAATACCTCAAATTATTGATTACCGTTCTTCCTTAATTAATTCACGCTCAAATCTTAATATTAAAAAGAGGGATAAATTTATTGAGCTTAACCAGGAAGTTGCAATGTCTTCTAAACCAGTTGGTGTTGAAGTTAACCTTAAGGAAAAACCTTTGCTAAGGATGAGTTTTGATAATCATATGGCCCCTCAGGGACCTAGAGCAATAATAAAAAAAGCGTCTTTAACAGAAAACCCAAAAATTAATAGCAAAGTAGAGAAAGTTTATTCTGATACTGACTTAAAGGCAAATGACGCTTTAATCTACCTCTACAAAAATGAATTTGATGAAAATTTCTTATCGAGAATCCTAAGTATTGGAACTTTAGGCATTGGTAAAAATAGAAAATTGGTTCCTACAAGATGGTCAATAACAGCAACAGATGATGTACTGGGGAGATATTTATTTAAAAAAATTAAATATTACAATGAGATAGATTACTCTGCTTTTTTTGGTAATTATTTGGGAAACTATTATTTAGTATTATGTTTTCCTGAAGTCTGGAGTTATGAATTGTTTGAGGCTCATGTTTCAAATGTGGATCATTACATGGCTGATTATGAGCCATATGATGGCAGAAAATATTATGCACAAAATACTGCAGGAGGGTATTATACTGCAAGATTGGCAATTTTAGAAAAACTAAATCAGTTAAAAAGGCAGGGCTCCTGCATTGCTTTAAGGTTTATTACAGGAGACTATACCTTACCCTTAGGTGTGTGGGTAACAAGAGAAGCAGCAAGAAAAACAATGAATTCAAATCCTATAAAATTTGGTTCAAAAGAATTGATGATGGAATATGCAAAAAAATTGATAAAAAAAAAGTTTAATGTTGATTTAAACATTCTTCTGGATAAAAGTGTTTTACTAAGAAAAATTAGAACACAGTCTAAATTAACTAAATTTATTTAAAAAATAAAAAAGTTTATATATAATTTGTCAAACTCTAGATAAAACAATAAAATGTCTAACAAATCATTAAATAAAAATAATTTATTGATTTTGTTAGTTTTGATTCTGATTATATTATTGTTATAGGCCCACATTGAGTATATTCTTTTAAGGGCCATTCATTGTTATAATTCTAAAGAATATGCTAAAAATCTTAGGGAGGAGATAAAATGGCTAAGAAAAAAAAAGGACAAGAACATATTGATGATACAACAATTGAAGCATTTGAAGAATTGAATAAATCATTTAAAACGGGCGAATTAAGATGTGATTTATCAGTGCATGATATGGGCACAATTGCCGAGCCTTATCTATCAAGCAATAATCAACATTTGAATAAAAAACCAACTAGTGATGATGATCCATTTTGTGCAATGGGCAATACAATAAATTCAGCAATAGGATTTTATCCAATAATGGAGGAATATAAAATTATTAATAAAAACGTTTTAAAATCCCGTGGAAATCTTGCAACCATCAGGCTAAGATTTGGAGATGTTTTTATTGAAGAAACTGGATATGATAGTAAGAATCCTGCAAAAGCATTCTTAGATGCATATCTAAATGCAGTAAAATCCATTTTTAAGAATTATATTTTCAAAAATA
Organism: Candidatus Woesearchaeota archaeon; assembly: GCA_016784195.1. Taxonomy (GTDB): domain Archaea; phylum Nanobdellota; class Nanobdellia; order Woesearchaeales; family GW2011-AR4; genus BS150m-G64. Next base: position 1,879 of record JADHVE010000050.1, read on the forward strand.
CGGGTGGTTTATACGATTCGAATCAGCATAATTATAGAAATAGATGATTATTCAACCTAAAACTTTTTAAATAATTTGCTATAAACATAGATAAAATGGAAGGTAGGGAACTCAGAAAAAAATACTTTGAATTTTTCAAGGAAAAAAAGCATGCATTAATCAGCTCTGCTTCGTTGGTACCTGAGCATGACCCTACGGTTTTATTTACAACAGCAGGGATGCATCCTCTTGTACCTTATTTAATGGGGCAAAAACACCCTGGTGGAAATAGGATTGTGGATGTGCAAAAATGCATAAGAACCGGCGACATAGATGAAGTTGGTGATTCCACTCATTTGACTTTCTTTGAGATGCTGGGCAACTGGTCATTAGGGGATTACTGGAAAAAGGAAGCTATTGAATGGAGCTTTGAATTTTTAACTTCTAAAAAATGGCTGGGCTTTGATAAAGAAAAGCTTTCTGTTACAGTTTTTGCAGGAGATTCAGATGCACCTAAAGATACTACATCTGCAGGCGTCTGGAAATTATTAGGAATCCCCGAAGAAAGGATATATTATCTTCCTAAAAAAGATAATTGGTGGGGTCCTGCTGGAAGTACAGGACCGTGCGGGCCGGATAGTGAGATGTTTATAGACACCGGAAAGGAAAAATGCTCTAAAAACTGCAAACCAGGATGTAACTGCGGCAAATACTTTGAGGTCTGGAATGATGTTTTTATGGAGTACAACAAGAAAAAAGACGGCACTTATGAGCCTTTAATCCAGCAGAATGTTGATACTGGGATGGGTGTTGAAAGGACAATTGCAATGATGCAGGGCAAAGAAACTGTTTTTGAAACAGAGCTTTTTAAGCCATTGATAGACAGAATAAAAAAAGAATCAAAAGAGTATAACATAAGATCTGGAAGAATAATATCAGACCATATTAAGGCAGCTACTTTCATCTTAGCAGAGAATGTTGCTCCAAGCAATCTTGACCAGGGCTATATCTTAAGGAGATTAATCAGAAAAGCTATAAGACATTTTAGATTGTTAGGTATTGAAAAAGAAAAATTTACCTGCGAAATAGCTAAATTGGTTATTGACATGTATAAAGATTTTTACAGGGAATTAGAAGAGAACAAGGAATTTATCCTTAATGAATTTTCAAATGAAGAAAAAAAGTTTAAAAGAACTTTAGAGACCGGTTTAAGGGAATTTAATAAGCTGACTGAAAAAAACAAGAGCGAGGTAACGGGCAAGGAAGCATTTATTCTATTTTCAAGCTATGGTTTCCCAATTGAGATGACAGGAGAATTGGCAAAAGAAAAAAACATCAAGGTGGACAAAAAAGACTTTGAAAAAGAATTTAAAAAGCATCAGGAGCTTTCAAGAGAAGGAGCAGAGCAGAGATTTAAAGGAGGTTTAGCAGATTCTTCAGAAGAAACTAAAAGGCTGCATACAACTACTCACATATTGAATGAGGCTTTGAGGATTGTCCTAAAAAATAAAAATATAATCCAAAAAGGCTCAAACATAACGCCAAAAAGATTAAGGTTTGACTTTAATTTTGACAGAAAATTGGCTGATGACGAAAAGAAAGAAGTTGAAAAATTGGTAAATCAAAAAATCAAAGAAAATTTAAAAGTGATAAAAACAGAAATGTCTTTAGAAGAGGCAAAAAAACAAGGTATCCGAGGAGTTTTTGAAGAAAAATACGGCAAAATTGTAACAGTATACTCGATTGGGGATTTCTCAAAAGAATTATGCGGAGGGCCCCATGTTGAAAATACTTCTGAGCTTGGCGAGTTTAAAATAAAAAAAGAGGAAAGCTCTGCTGCAGGAATCCGACGTATCAAAGCAATTCTTGAATAAGTGAGCTTGAGCGAAGCTAAATCCCCATCTTTTTATCAAATTTTTTGTAAAAATTTGGAAGGATAAAGAATTTACTAGAATAATTTAATTTTTTAATAATCAAATAAATCTAAAGCTTATAGACTATATCCTGTTCTCTTACAGTATCTTTAGTTTTTAACCCTATGCTCTGGTCTTTCTTTGCTTTCTCTACCTTTTCATGCTCTATCTGCATACTGCCTATTTTTTGCTCAAAATCAGTTATAGCCCCTTTAATTCTTATTTTATCACCGACACTTAAACTGCCTTTTAATTTGATAATACCTACGCTTATGTTGCTAAAATAGTGTTTTACCTTGCCCACTTCTCTACCAAGAGATTCTTTTTTTTCTTCAGCCAAATTCTCACCTCAATTTTTTTTATATATCTGCATTTTAAAGTATATAAATTTGTCGAAAAAATTATTGATAGAAATTGATTTGATTAATTAGTTATTTTTTCATCTACTTCTTTTTTATTCTGAGGTAATTAATTCCAGATTTTTTATAGATTTCAATTTTACTGCTTAAAATAATAATTTATTTTTTATTGGTTAGCTCTTTTCTGACTTGGTTAACATACTTATGTGCAAGATGGAGAGGCTCTGGAAGCTTGTGCGGAGGTTTTAGATAACTTTTAGCGATCTCTAAGCAGGTGCCTAGAGAAACTTTATGGCCTGGGCTGACATAGATAGGCCTTGCATGCTCCCTGGTCTTTAGCTCAAAACCCCTTATTTCCTTATCGACATAAACCTTGCCTTCTTTTACACTTCCGCACATCAGGTTTTTTGTTATCCCCACTGTTGGAATATCAAGGATAATGCCAAGCTGTGAAGCCATTCCAATCCTTCTTGGGTGTAGAATTCCGTTGCCGTCAACCAAAAGAACATCTGGCTTTTTTTCCAGCTTATTAAACACGTCAATAATTGCCGGACCTTCCCTATAGAATAAAAAACCAGGAACATAAGGAATTTTAGTTTTAACAACAGCATGTTTCTTTTCTGTTATTTCTATATCTTTATTGCAGATGACTATGCCTGAGATAACATCTTCATCAATAAAAGCCTGGTCACAGCCACCTATTGTTTTTACTTTAGAAAATCCGCATTTTAGAGTAACCTCATTGGCTAATTTTAGCTGCTCTTCTTTAAATTTGCTCAAACCCAGCATTTTAATTCTTTTGTTATTAAAAAAAAATAATGAGGAAAGTTAATTCAACTTTCCTCATTAAATCACCTCTTTATCCCTTAAGGCATTATAAGTAAGGATGGCCCCCCTCGTTTATACGTGGGGGTGGTTTGAGAAGAATTCTACCAGGGGGGCCTTAAAAAAATCACCTCTTTTTTTACCATATTGGATATTGATTATTTTTTTGCTGGCTTTCTCATTTCCTGAAGCCATAATAAGCCTATTCTTATCATCTCTTTATTGAAATGATCACTTATCTTGTATGTTTTTTTGTATAAATCATAATTTATTAACCCCATGCTCTTCATTGGAGTTAAAATACGATCATAAAACTGCCTTTTGTTATAGCTGATTTTGACTTTTTTCCCTTTGTATGGCGGCTCATCAACCAAGTCTGTAATTAAATTGCCTTCATGCAACTTTGTGGCAAACAAAGACATCTCGGTCTTGTTTATCTCTCCTCCGTTTTCTTTAATCATCTCTATCAACAGCTTAGCTACGATAATCTGCTGCTTTGTTGCAAAAAGTACTTCAAATATATCTTCAGGCAAGTTAAACTTGTCAAATAAAATGACCATTTAGCACTAAGATAGTATAGCATCTATATAAATGTTACGTTTTTGTATACTAGTATACTATATGATAAATGAGTAAGTATAGGGAATCAGAAATTAGAATATTCAAAAAAGAAAAATAAAAATAATTTTTATAACTTAATCCTTAAAAAAATCCTTAACCTTGTCTTCGTAAAGCTTTGTTATCTTGACATCCATATCAGGAGGAAAACATTTGTAATAGTTTTGCCATGCGAATCTCTCATCCAGGAAAACAATAACGCCCCTGTCTGTTTCGCTTCTGATGCATCTTCCCGCATTTTGCAGGCATTTGATTATTGCAGGGAACATGTAGCCATAGTCCCATCCTTTTCCAAACTTCTCATCATAATAATCTATCAGCTCTTTTATTTCTAGAGAAGGCTTTTCCAGAGGCAATCCTATAACAATGACTGCTTTTAATAGATCTCCTGGCAAGTCAATGCCCTCTCCAAAACTTCCTGCAGCAACTCCAAGCAAAACAGCTCCGATTTTGCTGTAGCTTCCAAATCTTTCAAGCATCTCCTCTTTTTCCTGCTTGCTTAAATTAGGCTTTTCCAGAAATGTTGTTTTTTCGCATAAGCTATGAAAATGTTTGTATATGTTATCTCTCAGATTATAGCTAGGAAAAAACAATAGACTATTTCCTGGAATTGAATTTACAAGCTTTGCGGATATTTTTGCAATTTTTTCAAATTCTGCTTCACTTCTTCTTGTAAATTTTGTTGTGGTCTCTGGAATAATTAAACTCAATTTATTTTTTTTTGGAAAGGGACTTCCATAAACCCTCTCAATAACATTATCAAAGCCTAAAATATCTTTGTACATAAATGTTGGAGTTAAAGTTCCTGACATGATTATAGTAGAATATGCATTCTCTATTACTTCTTTTGTTATCAATGAAGGATCTAAGCACCTATAAGACAAAATAATTAATGGGAACTTAAAGCCCTCTTTTAATGAGATTATCCTTGCAAAGCCTTTATCAGGACCCTTCCAGGCCTCCAGGAAATTTCCAATACTACCTATAAAGCTCTGCTTTTGTTTTTCCCTCACTTCATCACCAATAAAGATTAAATCACTTATTATCTCTTCATAATTTTTTTCCTTTTCAATTTTTTCAATAAATTCATGCTTTTTTACCAGTTTTTCCTCTTTATTAAAATTTAAATCCTCTGCTAAAAAATCCAAGGCGTTCCTTATCAGATTTAAATGTTCAACAGCCTCATCAAACTTGAATTTCACAGCCTCTTTTAATGCCCTTTCTAAGATTAAATTTGAAAGCTTGACCGTGCCCAAATTCATTATCCTTCCAGGAAGATTATGGCCTTCATCAACAATGATTATTGATTTTTCCAGCTCTTTGCTGCCCCTCTTAAACAAATTCGTCCGGATATTCTCATTAAAAACATGGTAGTAATCCCCAATGACAACTTGGGCATCTTTGCAAAGCAGAGTGCTTATTTCATAGGGGCATACATTTTCTTTTTCACAAATTTTAATCAGCTCTTCAGAATGCGAGGCTCCAATTTTTTTCAACTCCTCAAGAACCTTCTCTGCATTAAAACTTAATTTGCCCTTGCTCCTGATATTTGAATAAAATTCACATTCGTTTTCTTCCCTTAATCTCTTGCAGTAATCAGAAAACTCATTAGAATACAGCTTGTTAACTCCGCCTTGCAGGCACATCCATTTCTTGCCTAATATGTCAACAACACAAAAGCCCTGATTATGCTTTTTTCTGATTTCCTTTAAGGTCTTTACTGCAATCTGGTGCTGGGTGTGTCTTGAGGTCAAAAAAAATATGGTTAGGTCATTTTTTAGAGCAAAGCTTAATGCAGGTGCTAAAACAGAAACTGTCTTTCCTATGCCTGTAGGGGCGTGCGCAATCAGGTTTTTTTTGTTTTTAATTGCATCCGCCACTTCCAGGAGCATTTCATCCTGAGTCTTCCTTATTTTATCGTACGGAAAGATAGCTTCTTTAATCATCTGAAAAAGGAGATATAAATTGTTTATAAGGTTTGTCAATAAAAAAATAGAATTGTTGGAAATTTCCCATGTAGGATAAGAGCAGGAAATTTATATTAATTAAAATTTTTAAAGGCTGAAAAGGATACAAAGAAAATAAACAAAATAAAAATACAAATAATGTGTTCGGGCTAAAGCAATTAATGGCAAAAAATAATTAAAAAACAAATAAAAATATAAATGATTAAATAAAAAATATGAAAATGAAAAAAAGGTTTTTATTGTTGGTTGTATTATTGTTAGTTAATTCTGTGTTTGCAAATGATTTTTTTAACAGTGAGGAGCTGGAGATAAGCGTCAAGGCTGGAGGTAATGTTGAGATTGTTCCTGAATCCTCAAGCTACAGCATCAAAAGTGTTATGATTAACCTTACTTTTTTTCCAAGGGAATATTTTAACCAGAATGTCTTGGATTTTGATACGGGCTCTGGAGAATTAACAGATGGATCTATAAAGTTTGAATGGAGTGACCCCTCTGAAAAAAAGTTCGGTTTTGGCTTTGATTCTAAAGTAATTACCTATAATAAGATAATTGAGGTTAAGGATAAGATAGATTTTCCAATAAAAGAACTGGACGATGAGTTTGAGATTTATACACTAGCAAGCGAGACAATTGACTCTAATGATAAGGATATTGTAAGATTAGCATCTGAACTGGTTGAAGGAGAGGATGATTTGTATAAGGCTGCGTTTAAATTGGCTGACTGGACCAAAAGCAACATTGAATATGACCTAAGCACTCTGACTGCAGAAGTAAGCCAGAAGGCAAGTTGGGTTTTGGAACATAAGGAGGGAGTTTGCGATGAATTAACGTCTTTGTTCATCGCTTTGCTGAGGGCTGTTGGAGTTCCGGCAAAGTTTGTTTCAGGCATTGCTTATACTAACAGCCCGCTGTTTGAGGAAGAGTGGGGAAACCATGGATGGGCTGAGGTTTATTTTCCGGATTATGGGTGGGTTCCTTTTGATGTAACTTACGGAGAGTTCGGCTTCATAAATCCTGCCCATGTCAAGATGAAGGATAGCGTGGATAGCGCTTCTAGCTCTACGCAATATGAATGGCTGGGAAGAAATATTGACTTAGAGACAAGCAAGTTGGAGATCAAAACTGAGCTAATAAACAAAAAAGGGATTGTTAAAGAGATGATTGAGTTAAAGGCAGATGCTATTAAAAAGGAGGTTGGATTTGGATCATATAATCTTATTGAGGCTGAAGTTAAAAATCTAAATGACTATTATTTGGCTGTAGAGATTTATCTTTCCAAAGTAGACAGCGTTGAGACTGTTGGGGAGAGCAAGAGAAGTGTTTTGCTGAAGCCTAAAGGAGAGAAAAATGTTTTTTGGATTGTTA
>JADHVE010000002.1 GCA_016784195.1 Candidatus Woesearchaeota archaeon
CTCTTTTAACTTCTTGCAGTTCTTCGTTTAATCTTTCCATTTCGAACTGTTGTACTTTCTTTTTAGGTCTATGCCTGTCAATAGCCAGGAAATTTACATATTTATCTATTTCATCAGAACTAGGTTTATGTCCTAATCTTGCGTTTACTTCATCTGTAGTCCATCCTTTTTTAAGAAGATCACAAGCCATCCCTGACCTTAAATCCTTCCAGGTTGTACGTTGACCGCCAGGAATACATTTAATTTCTGTCTTTTCAACAAGTCTATTAATTATCTTTTTTGCATTTGCATATTCAAAATCAAATAATTTTACTCCATCTTCTAAACCTTTTAAATACAAGTCTAACAGTTCTACAGTTTCAGGATAATTGGTTATTTCACTTCTCGCTTTACGTGATCGCTTTAATATTTCTTTCCTCAGATTTATTCTATATTCTGGTTCTTTAGTGTATGGGTTATTTTGCCTTAAGAAATCATTTTTTTTCAGTTGTAATATTGCGTTTATATTTTCTCCAATATCCCAACATAACCATAATAAAACTCGATGATGCTGTTTATAAGAACTATTAACAATAATTCTAAAACTTTCTTCTTGAATAAATCTTACATCCTCCTTATTATTATTTCCAGTATATTTAATTACTTCTTTTGCTAACTCAATCTTTCCAGCTAACTCAAAAGGCCGGCTCTTGAATACTTTGGAATAATAAGAACCACTCAAATTTTGATAAGGCTTATTATATCTATTTAAAATAATACCATCTTCTAAATCATCATACACTTTTTTAATATCTTCTTTTGTTAATTTTATCCAGGATTTATTATTAAAGAATCTGTTAGCATTTTTAAACATCCTAACATAAGCGTACAAGGTCTTTGCATTGCCTTCATCTAAAGCCCTCAAATTCCTGATACGCTTCAATTTATATTCTTCTTCTTCAAAGAACTTGCTGAATAATTCTCTATTTTCTCTGCATATTGCAGAATCACTTAACAATTTATCTTTTGCTTTCAAGTATCTATTAAGAAAAGTTGCTTTTTGTTTCATTATTAATCACTCTATAGGCTAAGAAATAAAGCAAGTATTTAAATGTTTTTGTTAGGGGTACAAAAGAGTAAAACGCCGAGGGTGGGATTTGAACCCACATATCCCGAAGGAAACAGGATTTTTACAATCTGTATAGCAATCTTACGCTTCTTGTTGAATCTGCGCAGTACCAGATTGTGCCACCTCGGCAGTAAGCAATAGTAATTTCAATTTAATTTATAAATTTGTTGTTTTAAATTCAATAAAAAAATCATTATGTAACAAATCTCAATTATTTGTTCAATATTCCATTGATTATCATTAAAAAACTTGATTATTTTCCATTTAACATTTTAAAACAAATAAAAATAATAAAGAAAAAAGCTAAAAGCTATTCAGATAATTGTTAGCGTGTTACATTAATCAAGGGTAAATATCGGAGGTTAAAAAATATAACCGATTAAAACTTAACAAATAACCAAAATCAAATAGAAAACTTTAAATACAACTCTTATACTTCAATATATATTCCACAAAAGATATTGGTTGGGGGTAGAAATGAACAATAACAAAGAAATTTTTAATGTATTTTTTCGGGAAAAGCCTGCAATGATGCTTGTTGAGTTAAAAAACGCAAAAAGCGAAATTTACGCTTCCTCATTAGCAAAACAGATTGACTGCACATATTCTCATGTTGTTAAGATACTCCAGCATATGGAACAGGCAGGTCTTGTTAATTTTGAAAAGCAGGGTAGATTAAAACTTTTGACATTGACAAAAACCGGCTCAGAAATAGCAGAGAATATTGATAACATCCGTATTTCTTTGTAATTATTTTATTTAAATTTTATTATTTAACTAAACAATCTTTTCTTCCAAAGCCTTCTTCCCTAAAACTTCTTTAGCCCTCTCAACCATCAAATCTTCTTTATCAGTTGGAATTAAAGCTCCAGCAGCATTCTTATGACCTCCAGATTCGCAGCCATCTATACCTTTTATTATCTCTTCCACTACAGCCTTTAAGTCAACATATTTGTTTCTTCCGCTTAGCCTTAAAGAAACCTTGGTACAGCCGTTAAATAACTGGGCCATTGACATTATAAAAGTTCCTGATTTGAAGCCATTGGACTTTGAAAGTATTGAAGCTAATGTCCCTATGATTGTAGGCATTATCTGGTCTTGGGCATTTATTATGACAAAACCATCTCCATCAAGGACTAATCTGCTTTCCTTGTTTTCCTCAAACCACCTTAATGAATTTATTATCTCTCTTTTATAATTGCTTAAGCTTGCAATAGCCTTCCGCTTGATCTTCTTGTCTCCAAGGCAAGCACCTATGCCTAAAGATGCTTTGTCCATACGCCCGCAAGCATTAAGCAAAGTCGCGAATTCCTTAGCATCCCTCGTAGGGCTTTCTTTTTCTTCTTCTTTTAAAATATACACATTACCTAAAACATCCTCTGGATCATCTTCATTGTTCAGCCTTTTCATTATAATCCCTGTAACAAGCTTTTTTATCTCTTCATCGCTTAAATGAACAAGCTTCTTCCACTCATTCCCGTTTTTTGGGTCAATTCCAATCTGATGCAAAAATTGTATTGCTCCTGATTCACTTCCAGTAACATCCGGAATATAGGGGTCTGTAGAATACTCTAAAACCTTATGCAATGGCTTTGTTTGAGCTCCAAAAATTCTAAGCCCTTTTATAACCTTTATCTTGCCTGTACTAACAGCAACATCCAGAATTTCTTTATTAAGCATTAAAAAACCCTTATCTTCCTGCATGTCCCCTATTGCCCCTATGACAGCAACATAAGCCATATCCTCAATTTTCTTATCCAGCATGCTCGCAAACAAATAAACAACGCCTGCTCCAGAAATCTCTTTTCCTCCATCTACTCCAAACACGTGGGGATTGACAAAAACAATATTTTCATCTATCTTTTCAACCTCCTCCGGAGTATGATGGTCTAAAACAAAAATTTTCTTTCCACTCAAAACCCTGCTCATATCACTTAGGCTGTTTGAGCCAATGTCAGTAAACATAAAATAATTATAAGGCTCAGGTTCAAAGCTGCTTAAAACTTCTTTTGTCAGTTGCTGTACAATCGAAACAGAATACTTCATATTATAATTGTTCAGCAGCTTCACAAGTATAGAACAGGCACTTATGCCATCAGCATCCAAATGGCTTATCAGCCTTATTGTCTCATTTTTATCTATTTTCTTGAACTCTTCAGTAGCCTTTTTAATCTGTTCTTTGAATTGTTCATACTGATCCATTTTAGAAAAACAATAAAAAAAGAAAAGAGCTTCTTTTTATAGTTTTTGATTTGGGTATTTTTAAGAGATTTTTATTTTGAATAAATCAAAAAGGAAATCAGGTGTGATATTAACCAAATTGAGGTTATTAGGTAAGTTTTAAACTTTTTTTAATTATGTTAATTCTCTGATAATTTTTGCTTCAATTCGATGATTATATACCTGCTCAAATTTATCCTTAGTCCATCCCATATCTGGTACAATCTTTCTATAATAATCTTTAGTAAATGATGGACTATCTCTGCCCAAAAGCAATGATTCAAATCCAGATACACAATATCCATATGAGATGCCACAAAGCATTCCTTTTTCTATCTTATCCTCAATCAAACTATTTTTTGCTAATAAAAATTGATTTTCAACAGATTCCATAGGTATATAGTTCAAGTGCTTAGAAAATCTTTTGATTCTGGGGTGAATCAATTCAGATTCCAGGTCAGCACTTTCAAACCCTAAGAAATAAACTTTTTTCCCTTGAGATAATGACTTTCGAATCTCAGCAGAAATCTTAATAGATAAATCACCAATGTCCTTATTGTATTCTTGATCCATTTTAGGGTCAAATTCAATATGAATAACAGCTAACGCATCCATAAACAGAAAAAAAAAGCAGAGTTTATAAATCTTTCTATTTAGTTGTTATTATTGAGTGGTAAATATTTCTAGAATCAAGGTATATAATAAATTCACTCACCAAACCTTCTCTCTCTTGCCTTAAACTCTTCAATTACCTTAATCAAATCCTCTTTCTCAAACTCAGGCCATAATTTATCAAGAAAAAACAGCTCAGAATAAGCACATTCCCATAAAAGAAAGTTACTCATCCTTTTCTCACCACCTGGCCTTATCATAATGTCGGGTTCGCTTTGCAAATACAGATTTTCACTAACCAGCTTTTCATCAATGTCACCAATTTTAATCTCTTTACCCTCAGAGTTGTTGCCGGACGTAGTCCGAGCATTTTTAAATTTTTGAATTATTTTTTTGATGGAATCCACAATCTCAGCTCTGCCGCCATAGCCAACAGCAAAATTAACTATAAAATCAGTATTGCCGGAAGTTTTTTCCATCAGTTCCTTCATATCTTGCCTTAAATTATCGGAAAACAGCTCCAGCCTACCAATAAAATTAATCTTTATCTTGCCCTCATTCACTCTTTTATCCTTTTTCAGCCTGTTAAACTGCTCCTTAAACAACCTCATTAAATAATCAACTTCCTTTTTAGGCCTGTTAAAATTCTCAGTAGAAAATGTGTATAATGTAACTTCCTTAATTCCTAACTCTATGCACCAGTCAAACAGCTCCTCTACCTTTTTAGCCCCAACTTGATGGCCTTTGAACCTGTTGCCTGCCTTTTTTCCATACCTTCTGTTTCCATCTAAAATAATCGCAATATGCTTCGGGTTTTTTTCTTCCATTTTTTATTAATATTCGACCATGTCCACACCTGATTGTGCTTCTGTTTGTGCTTTATTGGATTATTTTTATTGGTTTTTTATTTATAGGTCATGTTTGATTATACTTTTTTAATGGTTATTTTTATTGATTATGACACTTAATTTTTATTGGATATTTTTTAATGATTTTATTATTGAATTTTTTTAAAATCCTGCTTATTTTTATTATTAAATTAATAATACAATTTTATTTATATACCTTGCTAAAAATCCCTACAAAAACCTCTTTAGGAATCTCAATGCCAGCCTCAACAAAAGCCTTTGCTAGATTATAGCCATCTTCCCTTTCATCCCCTTTGAACCTGAACCTTAACAGCCTTCCCAGAGTAAACGAGTTCAATAATCCCTCATTCAACTTTAAACTAACCTCTCTATTGCCTTTTGAAACCTTCTTATTTAAAAAATCAACAGAAAATTCACTTTTATCAACATCATACCTTAAAAACTCCCACTCAACAAGATTTTTTAATATCTTCTCCTTGTAATTTTTATCCAGGTACGCATCAATATTATCTATTTTTAAATATTCAAAAAAATCAACATCTTTTACCTTAGAGAAAGAATAAACCCTGCCTAAATACTTCTTTACCTTCTGTCTGGAGCCTTTGCCCTTTCCCTTAACACTCCGTTTATACCATTTATTATCTACAAGGTAAGCATAAGGATATATTTTCCCTTTTTTATTCTTGATATTCTTTACACGAATAAACATAGAATTAGTTAGGCACTATAAAATTATATAAACTTTTCGATTTAATGACTCTAAAACCCCAAAAAAATGCCTTCTCAGGCCTTACATCTCCTTAACAACTTCACCATCAGGGCTTTTTTCAGAAAAAACCTCTGTCTGGAACTTATATACTCTGCAGGCATCAAAATCTTTCCAGGTATCAGCTGGCAATCCAGCCTTCATACATGTCTGCTGTAAAAACATCAAAGCATCCCATTTCTGTTCAATAGCCACAATAGGCAACAATAAACCGGAGTTAAAAACACCTCTAACCAACAAACCATCTTTGCCTATCTGTATCTGCCTTAAATAATCATCTGCATTCCTCACATTCATCACACTTGGATTAGTCAAAACAGACACACTGATCGTTATTTGTTCAAGTTCTTCTCTGCCCAAAGGAGGAAACCTAGGATCAGAAGAAGCGCTAACAGCAGAATCCGCAACAGCCCGGTAAAGCGGATAAGCAGCCTCGGTAATTCCTATACACCCTCTTAACACATTATTCTTCTCTAAAGTAACAAAAGCTCCGCTTAGCAATGAAAATTCTTTTTTAGTACCATCCTTGATTTTCAGATTTTTTTTGAAAACATAAGAAGAAATAGCCTGCCTTGCCAGCTTAACAAGTTTTGTGCCTTGCTCTAAGCTTAACATTGAACCTTACCTCTTTTACCAGTCTTATTGACTAATTTAAGTACCCTCGGAATCACGAGCTTAAAGAAGCGCTTTATATACGGTTAGCGAGAGATATAAAACAGATATTACTAAATACGTACTTCTTTTGAAAATTCTTTCTTGAATTTTTCACTTACCTTCTTCAGTCTTTGCACTGCAGCTAGTAAAGCGTTTTTTGCAGTTTCATTTCCATCTGTCTCGATAATCATCTTCGGCTTGCTCACCAAAGGGTGGCGTATACTATAAGTAGCAACCTTAATATGGCTGTCATTCCACATCTCCTTCTTTAAAACATTGCAAAAAGTATGGCCTAAGCCCCGACTTTCAAAAACAAGTTTATTTTTTTTATTCTCAAGAATATTTAATTTCATTTTAATCTGAAAACCTATATTTATTTAAATAATTTTGCTTTTTAAAGTTTAATCAATTTAACTTAATCTGTTTTCTCCAACCTAAAACACCCTACGTCAATATACTTTATCCTGCGGGAATGGAACTTATAAGTAGCTTTTAAGGGAAACTTGAAATACCATGCACCTGTAACTTTAAACTCATTTTTAGCAGAAAGTCTCTCTATAAATGCTTTACTCTCACTCTTATGGAAACTGTACACTACATTGCCTGTCTCAAAAGCCTTTTTTAAAAAAGCCAGGTCAGCATGTCTCACTTTAACCCCGAAAGGAGGATTTTCGATAACCGTATCGCACTTTTCATTAAACTCCTTAATATCTTCACATGTAAAAACAGCCTTGCCTTCTATATTGAACTCACTTTTCACCTTCTCAAGGCTCTTTTTAGCAATCTCTAAAGCTGAGCTATCACTATCCACAAAAAACACCTTTTTTGCCCCTAATAACAAGGCACCTATGCCTAATATTCCGGTTCCACATCCCAGATCAGCACTCACTTTTTGCCTTATATCCCCATTTAGAAGCCCATTCCACAGTACAAATGCACCTATCTCACTGTCCATAGTATACTGCTCAACGCTCACTTTTGGCTCTTTAAAGCCTTCTAGCTTTGATAATGCTATTGCAAGCCCTGATTTTGACCTTATTTCCTTCATTTCGAACACTCACTTCTCGCCATTTTTGCCCTTATTTTAGCTATTTTCCAGCAATTCCATCCCTCACTATTACTTAAACTTTGCTCAAAATCCTTCCAAAGATTATTGCTTTCAGAACAAATATAAAAACCTTGCCTTTCCACAAATCTGTTTTTATTCTTCATCATCTCTCTGAATTTTTTATCTCAACTAAAAAAATTAAAGTGCTATAACTCAAGTTCTTATTCTCTTTATAGTCTCATTCCCACAACATTCCCAGCAATTCCCTCGTCGGCAAAACATTTTCTTCATTCCCATGATAATCCCACCATATTCCCAAGACTATCCCACCATAGTCCCACTATTTATAATTTTCTGTTCTGAAGATATTCCCCCCACGTTCCCAACTTATTCCCAACACAGTCCCAAAAAACGAAATATTTAAATAAACCAGATTTATTTTATTAATTATGTTCTGGAACCAAAACAAGATACAAAAAAAGATTTCAAATCTGCACAATCTTTTATCACAGTCATTCGGAAATGTAAAGCAGGATACAGGCATCATCTTCCAGTGGCTGGACTACTTCCATAAAAAAAATTTAGAGCAGGAGCAAATAATCAAGAAGCTTCAGCTTGAGCTTTCTTACATACCTAAAACAAAAGAAGACCTAAAAAGAATCCTTGACAGCTATTATTCCTACGGGCCAATTTTAGAAAAAATCAATGATCTGAAAGAAAGAATAGACTCTTCAAAAAGGGAGCGAATTATAGAAAATGAGCCAATCCTGAGAAAAATCAGAGAGCTTGATGAGCGTATAGAAGCAGTTAAACGGCAGGAATTAAGGCATATAGAAGAGCCAAAAGCTGCTTTAGAATTAGAATCAATAAGATCCAGATTAGGAAGATTAGAGCAAAAAAAGGATGCTATAAAGGAAAAAATAATCAAGAGAATAACCAGAAACTCCAAAGATTATGTCAAGTCAATCTTAGTATCATACATCAAGAAATATGAAAAAATATCAGCCTTGCAGTTAAAGGAAATGATTGTTGAAGAGCAGGGACTATGTTCAAAAAGCTCTTTCTACAGGATTCTGGAAGAAATAGAAATCATGAACGAAATAGCCACAATAAAGAAAGGCAAAGAAAAGCATTATATGGCTAAGAAGATAAAACTACAATAAAGCATATACTGCAAAATAGAAATATATTTAAACAAGACTAATCTAGAAATCCTCGGGGGTGATTGCCATTTTTAGCAATTTTTTTAAGCAGATAAAATGCTCTTTTATAAAAAAAGAGAAGAACAAGAGCATTTTACAAAAGAAAATCTTAAATGAAATTAAAAATCAGTCTGAAGAGCATTTAAGGGCTATTAATGAGAATACAAACGAGATTCAGTCCAATTATGGCTATATTTCAGAAATTGAAAATAAGATGCATAAATTAACTGAAAGGATAGACCAGATGCAGCTATTCCTGCAATCCAACAGCAACTTTGTCATGGATAGGATAGAGAATTTTGAGATAAAGCCATTGACAAGAAACGAGCAGTATGTATTCCTCGTTTTATACGCTTTGGAAGAGGAAAAAGGCTTTGTATCTTACTTGGATATAGCAAGAAAAACAGGCTTCACTGAATCTTTAGTGCTGGACTATGTAGCCTCTGTTATTGAAAAAGGAGTCCCAATAATAAAGAGATACATCAACAGCAAAGCCTATCTAAAGCTGGATAAAGACTTCAAAAGGTTGCAGACAAAAGAAAACATCTTGTGCATAGATACAGCTCAAAAAGAGCTTATCAATTTTTAACTTTTTTTTTCTTTCTAAAACCCATGAAAAACTTCGTTTTTCAGGTATTTTAAAAATCTTTGATGTTTCAAAACTTTTAATCAATTATTAAAACTTTTATTTCATACATATTTTAAAACTTTTAGTCATTGACAATAACTTTTATTCTATTTATTGCTATATAGAAAATAAAAGAAACCAATTTTCCTAAAAAATCAACCAAATGACTTTCAACAATAAATCTATACCTTTTTGTGCAAAATCGAGCTTCAAAAGGATATTACATCAAAAACGCAACGATTCTACTACTTTTGTAGCATTTTAAGCCCATTTTCCATTAAAAACACAACATTTAAATACAAGTGTTGCGTTATTTTAAGAAAATTGGTGTTTTGGAATGGCAAAAAAATTCAACGAATATTACCTTAATTGGGATGAAATAAGCCAGATAATTACAGCAGCAAAAAATCTTAAGGAAAGTGTTGTTCTAAAAATCTTAGCTCGAACAGGTATGCGTAGATTTGAGCTTGCAAATATCAAGGTTAAAAATGTTGATTTTGAAAGAAAGAGAATATTTATTGAGAAAGGTAAGGGAGCAAGCCAAAAAGACTCAAAATCAAGAACAGTTCCTGTTGATAATGACACTCTTCAGTCAATCAAATTCTACATAGAAAGCCGAAAAACAGGCTTTTTAATACAAAGCAACAACAAAATCAAGGACGGCATAAGTTTGAGCCAGATCAACAGAATTGTAGATAACTGTGCAAAAAAAGCCAATATAAAAAACCCCAATCCTAAGCTCAAAAACATGAACCCTCATATATTCCGCCATAGCTTCTCCAGGCTTAGCTTAGCAGCAGGAATACCCTTCAACATGGTGCAGAGAATAGCAGGCCATGCTGATGCCCGAACCACTCTACAGATGTACGGCATTCCCTCTATAACCGATACACAGCAGCTATACGAGGAAAAGCTCGTTGAAAGGTTCAAAGAAAAGCCAAAGAGCAAAGAGGATGTTAAATTGACTAAGTTTACAGATAAAAACAATCAAAAATCTTCTTGATATCCCTTAAACCAAAACAAATTTAAACAATCTCCTTAATTAATAAGTATGGCAATCCAGATAATCCTGTTGGCGATATTAGGAATTCTTCTATTCTTACTGTTCTGGAAAATAACAAAAATGATTCTGAAAGCAATAACATTCACATTCTTAATCTTGTTATTATTGCTATCAATAACCGGATTTTTCGTCTACAAAGATATCAAAGACTTCCAGAATAATATTGGAGAAAAGCCTGTTCTGTTTGTTTTAACAGATCAAAATAAAGTCCTAACAGCAATAAGCATGGAAAAATTAGAACTTGAAGAAGGTTTTTTTGATAAAATATCAGAAGCAACATCCCCTGAAGAAATAGAAAAGCTATCATCTTACTATCAAAATAAAGACTACAGCTCAATGCTCAACAACAATTACAAACTGGTATTAACCGACATAAGATTCATAGAAAATGGGTTAAAAGACAGCTTTGTTATAGGCGATAAAAGCGAATTAGGAAAAGGCTTAACAAAAAAAGAAATCATTGATGTTCTAAAAGCAGAAAACCCTTTGAAAATCTCAGATTTTGAAGAAACAAACCCGGATAAAATAAGGAACTTCTTCTTTATCTTTTCTTTTGCAACAATTATCAAAGAAAATGGTCCTTTTTTCATGATAAAAGAGATGAAAAACAACAACATAGAAATCTATAAAGAGCCTTTCAGCCTCAAATTAATAAAGAATATCCCAAAAACTAAGAACTGATACAAACACCCATCTCATCTGCTATTTTGCCCGTTAAACGGCATTTAAAGCCCTCTGGACAGCCAAAACCAGCTATACCACCACATTCACACTGCACTTGACACATTTCAATACAGAAATCAGCATCTGTTCCACCACAAGGGCTTCCGCATTCATTCCATTTGCCATTAACTTCTCTACATCTTTGTTTAGTAATACCATTAAAAGCTGTTTCTTCATCCATACCAGTATCATCTTCAGAAGGCTCATGCACAACAGTTTCTTCCACACATCCAGCCAGAAAACCCATCAAAATTATTAAAAACAAGCCTGTTTTTTTCATAAAAATGGTGGTAATTTTGATTTATTTAAATTTTTCTATCTCTGAAAATTTTATCAATATTTGATATTACCCTATAAACTATAATCTTTGATAAAAATATTTAATCATAAAACTATTGTTAAAACTATATTTAATATTTTAGATAATCAAAAATAACCTTTACTAAACTATCAATAAAATATATAAACAATATAATCTATAACCAATTAAACCTATTCCCATCTATAGTTTAAACAACATAATGCCTAATTAATTAATTTCCATATTGAAAATTAAAAACATCAAAACCAAAAAGTGAGTGTTCAGATAGCAGTGATAAACCAATAAAAAATAACAAAAAAGAGCATAATCATAATTTGACCTAACCAGCAAAGAATTACTTAAAAAATGAGCTCAATAAATCAAAAAAATACAATATCCGAAGCAGCAAAAACATTCAATAATCGATAGTGAGACTTTATAGAGCATTCATAAATCTATGTACATTTTTTATCATCAAAAATAATATTTTATTTTATCAGTTAAAGATTTAATGATCAATCAAAAAGATTAAACCTAAAGTGAGAATAACAGCTAATTAGGCACTATAAAATAAGTAATCTATTTTCCATTTAAAACCTCTAAAACCCTAAAATTTTTCAGTTACAGTTATTCTACTCCACTCAACTTCTTCCTATACAGTTCATTATCAGGTTCTAAACTAACAGATTTTCTCAACTCTTCCAAAGCCTTTCCCCTTTCACCTAAAAAATCATACAACACTCCAAGATTATAGTGAGCGTCAGCATAATCCTTATCAAGGATTATAGCTGTTTTAAAAGCCTCCAAAGAAGCATCAAAAGAGCCTACCTGCCCGTAAATTGTCCCTAAATCATTATAGCCTTTAGCATACTTAGGCTTTAAAACAACCGTCTTGTTCAGCATCAAAATAGCCTTTTCATACTCTCCAGTTTCAGCATACACTAATCCTAATTTATTGTAAGTTTTGTAGTACTGATTAAATGTTAAAGCAGTCTCAAACTCTATTATTGAATAATTATACAAGCCAACCTTAGCCAAAGCAACCCCCAGATTAGTATGTGCTTTGTAATTATCCGGCTTTAATTCAATTGCTTTGCTAAACTCAGTTATAGCCTCTTTATACCTGCCCATCCTTTCATAAGTGAATCCAAGATTATCATGAGCCCCTGAATTATTTGGGCTATCCTTGACAGTCTCCGTCCATAAAGTTAAATTATCTTTCCACTCAGCATTCCTTTTTACGACCGCAAAAGAATAAGATAAAAACAGCAGAACAATAAAAACAACTAATCCTATTCTTATGTTTTTTTTGATATCCAGATTATAGATTTTGTCAAAAGCAAAAGCAAGCAGCAAACAAAATCCTAATGAAGGCAGATACAAATACCTCTCAGCCATTAAAACAACCAATGGAACTATATTAGACACAGGCAATAAAGTAATAAAAAACCAAAACACGCAAAAAAAAGTTATTTTATTAAAAAGCCTTATTGTAATGAAGACAATAAAGATTAAAATAAGTATTGGCAATAAAACATCAAAAATTGAATTTGCAATAGCCACATCATGAAATAATTTCAAGTCAAATGGAAATATCAACAGTAAAATATAGCCGATAAAAACCTTAGTCATTGTTATCCCGGTAAAATACCATCCCTGGCTTGCATATTCAGGAACTCTGCCATACATGCCTAAAACAAAAAACCTGAAAAAAACATAAATACCAGCTATAATAAAAAAAGGCGAATATCTCTTAAATAAACTTTTGAAATTATCCTTGCTGAACCTTTCCTTGTTGAAAGAAAACTCATACAATATAATGATTAAAGGTAAAGTTATGACTTCTTCTGACGCTAATAATCCAATAAAAAATATTATAACAGAGAGAATAAGATAATTTAATTTTTTATTTGTAAAAAATCTTTTAGATTTTTGAGCATGCTCGGAAATCTCCGATTTCCGACATTTAGAAAACCAAACATAAAAATAAAATGCCAACAAATACAAAAAGATTCCCAGTAAGTCAAAGCCGGCAGTCATATTAGTGACTCTGCCAGTATGCACTGGATGCAGAGCAAAAAGCAAAGAAGCAATTAAAGCAATATTCCTTTTATTGATAATCTTTAAAATTATAAAATAGGCTAATATGGATATCATTATGTGAAGAAACAAGGCATAAAGGTGGTATCCAAACGGGTTATCCTTAAAAACAGAGTAAACAACTGCATAACTGATGCTTCTTAAAGGCCTATACAATCCGTCTATACTGCTTGTAAAAAAACCCAAAACATTGGAAAAAGACTTTATTTCAGTATTCTCCAAAATAAACATATAGTCATCCCAGACAAAATCATTAATGAAAATGTTCCCATAAGCTGTTATTGATAAGAATATGATTAAGAAGACAGCAATAAGATTTTTACTTATTTTTTTCATTAAAATAAAAGAAAGAAGAGAAAGAATAAAAACTTTGCTCTGATAATCACCTTATCCAACATAACTCATTCTTTTCTTCTCGCTTATTTCTTGCGCCTTTTGGCTTTGGCTTAACAGGCCTTTTAACTTACCCTCAAACTTTTCAGCCTGCTCCAATAAAGGCTTAGTATCCACCTTCAAGCCTAAATATTTATCTAAAGTTTCCACAATCCTTGCAGCAGCCTTACTGTCAGGCATATTACTCTGTGTCTCAGCAAAAATACAGCTAACAGGAACTTTTTCAGACCTCAAAAGCAAAGCTCCGGTAACTCCAACAACTATCCCCTCTTTTAACGGCTCTAAGCCTATACTTTCAAATTTTTTCTTTTTTGCAGCTTCATCAGTGTAATAAAAAACCTTTGATGTTGTTAACGGAACTTTTTCACCACTTCCTACGCCTTCTAAAGAAATTATCTCTCTGGCATTCAATTCTTCTGCAAGCTTTGTAATAGTCTCTGCAATCTCCCACTCAAAGCCTTGAGAAGCGGTTATTGCATGAAGTATCACCAGATTATATTTTTTATTGTAAAAAATTCCTAACGGCTCAACCACCTTATTCTCATGTATGGCGACCATAGCGGGCATTTCATTAAAAATAATTTTTCCTATCTGCTCTGTTTTCTGATGTCCTATCAAAAACTCAGAAGCAATAGTCCCTACTAAACCAAAGCCCGGAAAGCCTTCTATTATTATCGGATTCTTTGGTTTTTTCTTAAGCTTTATTTCCATGTTAAAACCTCTTTTATTTTTTTTGTGTTCCATCATTTTTTACTTGTTTTTGGATGTTCCTGATAATTTTATCAATATCACCATCAATCTTTCTTACTTTTTTACTTAAATGATGAGCAGTTCTTGCTAAAAACCTATCAATGTTAATTTCATTAATCTCAGCTTTTTTCATCTCATCAAGCAGTTTTTCAATTTTTCGTAATTTTTCCTTAATTACTGGAATAAGGTCATTCCTGCTTTTTGCTATCTCTCCTAAATTAGAAGCATCTCTGAAAAATTGGAATATGCCTGTATAATCAAATTTAGATAACAGCGCTTTAAGCATTTCATCATCTTCAAAAATCTTAATATCTTCTTCTATTTTATCTAGGGCATTTTTTGAAGAATGTTTTTTTAAATGAACATGAAGTTCTTCAACAATTTTATGTATCCTGCTAAGAGCTTCTTCCCGGCTAAGTTTTGTTTCTGCTGTTCGCATAATTAATCGTCCGCAATTAACATATATAAACTTTTTGTTTTGATTTTTAGATGCTGTTATGCAGGATAAATTATGGTTATTTTAAGAAAGAAAAAACTTATGAAGTTTACTTTAAATTTATTCCGACTAAAAAACACAATATTTATAAACCAATTATTATTCCCACTATAAGAAAAATAATCAAAATAATTAGGAGGATATAAAATGGCAAAAGGTAACCCGCATATAAATTTAGTATTCATAGGTCATGTTGATCATGGTAAAAGCACTACTGTAGGTAGATTACTGTTTGATTCTGGTAGTATAAGTGAACAAGCAATGAGAAAGCTTAAGGACAAAGCAGAAGAGCTGGGAAAGGGAGGCTTTGAATTTGCTTTTGTCATGGACAACTTAAAGGAAGAAAGGGAAAGGGGAGTTACAATTGACTTAGCCCATAAAAAGTTTGAAACAACTAAGTATTATTTTACAATCATAGATGCTCCAGGACATAAAGATTTCATCAAGAATATGATTACTGGCGCATCACAGGCAGACGCTGGAGTTTTAGTAGTTTCAGCAAACCCAAGCGACGGAGTACAAGCTCAGACTAAGGAGCATATTTTTCTTTCAAAAACACTGGGTGTTAACCAACTGATAATTGCCATAAACAAGATGGACATGGCAAAATATGCTCAAAAAAGGTTTGATGAAGTAAAAATGCAAGTGGAAACCTTATTGAAGAGTGTAGGGTACAAACCTGAAGAAATTTCATTCGTTCCAATTGCTTCTTTGCTTGGTGACAATATAACCAAAAAATCAGAGAATATGCCCTGGTACACTGGCAAGACCCTATTAGATGCATTAGACACATTAAAAGAGCCAGAAAAGCCAACAACTTTGCCATTAAGGCTTCCGATACAGGACGTATATAACATCACAGGTATAGGTGTTGTTCCTGTTGGCAGAGTTGAAACAGGCGTTATGAAAGTAGGAGACAAAGTAGTTGTTGTGCCTGGAAGGGAAGGCAAAGGCATTCAAGGGGAATGTAAGACAATTGAGATGCATCATGAGCAAATGCAACAGGCAGAGCCTGGAGACAATATAGGCTTTAGCGTAAGAGGCATAGGCAAAAAAGACATTGCCCGTGGTGATGTTTTAGGGCATACAGATAATGTTCCAACTATTGCAACAGAATTCACAGCCCAGATGGTTGTCTTAAATCATCCAACTGTCATAACTGTGGGTTATACTCCGGTATTCCATATACATACAGCCCAGGTTGCATGCCAGGTAATAGCAATAGAGAAAAAGCTGGATCCAGCAACAGGAGAAACAAAAGAAGAAAATCCTGACTTCATCAAGAACGGAGATGCAGCAATTGTCAGGCTAAAGCCGGTTCAGCCAATGGTAATCGAAAAGCAAAAAGATATCCCTCAGATGTCCAGATTTGCTATTCGTGACTCAGGTGCAACTGTTGCAGCTGGTATGTGTATTGACTTAGTCAAAAAGTAATTAATTAAATTATTTTTTATATTTAAAATTAAAAAACCTCGTTCCGAGGGTCATGATAATTTATTTTATCATGTAAGCACGCAAATAACTACCCAAACAAAATGCAGAAAGCAAGAATAAAACTAGCAAGTATTGATATCACTAAGGTAAATGATGTCTGCAATTACATAAAAGATATTGCAGAGAAGACCGGGGTAGATATGCGTGGACCTATTCCTTTACCTACTAAAAAGCTTAAAGTTACCACTAGAAAAAGTCCAGATGGAGAAGGAACAGCAACCTGGGAAAGATTCGAAATGAGGGTCCATAAGCGCTTAATAGATCTTGGATTGGATGAACGGGCTCTAAGGCTTGTTATGCGTGTGCCCATTCCAGAAGGACTTAGTATTGAGATTGAGATGATTGAATAAGGCTAAATCTTTTCTAGGATTGTTATATCATTAAGAGCGCTAATTTTTTTGAATTTAATATTTTTTAAAAATTGAATAATTTTCTCATTATCTAACAAATCAGCTCCTTTATGGATACTATAATTACCTTTTTTAGTTAATAATGAAAAAACAGACAATACTTCTTGGGTATTCTGAATTTGCTTTTTTGGATCGAATATTTCTTTTTCCTTTGTTTTGATAAAATTACAGGAACTAAAAAAATATGCGCTTGCCGTTAAATCAAACCTTTTATTAAAAATTTTATTATGATTATCCAAATTTATCAATTGGTTATCAGCTTCAACTTCAGCTCCATACAACCTTAATTTTAATATATCCTCTCCCCCAATCTCACATAGTTTTATATCCTGAAGAATTTTTTCCTTTTCAAAGAAATTATTTATTTCTCTAAAAGGTTTATTTTCTATTTCATTTAGTCTATTTAGCTCTTTAATTGAAAAACAAACAGCAGCTAAAAGATAATTTCCATAATCAACAGCTTTATCATTATAGTTTTTATTCAAAACATCAAAGGTGAATTTTCTTTGTTCAAATTCCATTTTTTATTTAAATTTACCTGAGTATTTAAAAATTTTCAATTAAGTTTATAAATGAAAAATAATTCTTTATTATTAAGCCGCAGTGGCACAACCTGGTACTGCGCAAGCTTGGAGTTTCAAGCAATGCTAGATAGCTTGTTTCCTTCGGGATATCCCGGTTCAAATCCGGGCTGCGGCGTATTACTTTACCAAAACGTGTTTTCGTTTTGGTTTTTCTTGATTTCTAGGCAGAGGGGTCTCAAAGTCCCCTCTACTCCGACATATATTTTTAATTCCTGTTAAGTTCGTTTCCCATACGAAGTGTGGGAAACCTGAGTCTGCAGAGTAAAATTTGAGTTCCCAATAAATTCGAGCCAAAGGCGAGTGTAAATGTCCGAAGGACTAGGGGGTTCCGTTCATTCCAAAAAAGATAAAGAAATTATTTTTTAGAGTAAATCATATATTCTATTATTAAAGTAAAAATTGGAAATAAAATACTTAAGACAATTGATGTATCTCTTCCGAGAGTTGTTGTTTGTAGAATGAAAAATATAATTAATCCTAAAGTTATTGTCTGTAATGTTCCAAAGACATAAAATAAGTTTTTGCTTTTCATTTTTTCTTAAAAAAAGCTTTTTGCATTAAAGGACGTATATTATAACCTAATCCAAACCCAATAAACAGCATACCAATAAGTTTATTGCTATTTAAAAGTGCAATTCCTACTACAACTAAACCTGCTCCTAATGTTTCTTGCCAATATTTCATTTTTCAAAATATCCTCTTGCAATAAAGAATCCAGAAAACACCCCAATACCCACTAAGATTAATCCCGCAGGATTACCTTTAGAAAGCAATATTCCAATGATTGGCAAAAGTGGAGCAATTCCAAGCATAGCTTTTTTTGGAATAATTATAGATTCTTTTTTTAGTTTTTGGACCATTATTATATCATTTAATCACTTAGTATTTAAATTCTTTGACTTAGGAACCTTATCTTTTTTGTTTTATTTTCTAAAAAAGAAAATGGAACTTAACATCAAGTACAAAAACAGCTATTCAAAAGAGAATCTATTCTAGAAAAATAGAATTAGAGTCTCAAAAAATCTAGGCGAAATAGCGTTTTATAAAGACAATCTTTATATATCCATGCCTCCTTTTAAATAGTATGCCGTCAAAAGACGTGCTTTTTTAGCATGTCCGAGAGCATATATTAAGGACACAGACGGTAGAAATCAAGATTCACGAGGACGGTGCCTTTATCCGAAAGCACGTTCTAATCATTACTCGCTTGGACTGGGTTCAAAACAGCATATCCCAACATAGTTTAGGCAACCAGCTTAGCTTGGTGGCTCACTACTAACACCGGGATACCTGTTGAAAGTCTCAGTCCATGCGTTCTTTAAAAAGTAAAGTTTTTGTAGAGTTCTGAGAAATAGAAAATACTTATAACCTCATGCTAGATTCTAACTTGATCAGATGCAACAGTTCATGAAGTGAAAGAGGAACTTAAGTTCTAACCTTATAAATTTAGGTTCCTAAAAATTTGAGCACTTCATAAACAAGAAAAGTTGGCCAGATCATCGCTTTCAATAATCCTAAAGCAATATTCCAAAAACCCGTAGCATTTGATATATAATATATTGCTGCACCAATAAAACCCAGCCCATAAATTGCCCCGCCATTACACATATTATTTAAATCTCGTTTGCATTTTGTTTTCTTCATTCTAATTCACCTCTTACCTTAATTAGTATACCTACTATATAAATTTAATGAGTGATTACATAAACAAACAATATTATTGAAACAACAAAAAATACAATGCCTATATGAGTCAGCTTGTTATACCCATTTAGTTTTATAATATTCCAGTAATCACTTACCTTAAGGTATGTTTTAAGAAAATAGTTAACAAAACAAACACAGAAAGAAAGTAATTTATACTTCTTCCCAATCTCTGTTGTTATGCATCGTGTACAGAAATTATTGAGCAATTATGGGTATTGTTCCAGAAGAAACGCTGAAGAGCTTATTAAACAAGGAAGAGTTAAAGTAAATAATAAGCTTATCTCTATTGGCGATAAAGCTTCTGAAAATGATAAGATCTATGTAGATGATAGATTAGTAAAAAAAGAAAAAAAGCTCTATTTTATGTTCAATAAGCCAGTAGGCTGTGTTACTGCTTTAACAGATAGGAAATATAAAACAGTGATGGAATATATTGATGTCAAAGAAAGGATATTCCCTATCGGAAGGCTCGATTATTTCACCTCAGGATTGCTGTTGTTTACTAATGACGGCGATTTTTCAAATAACATCATACACCCAAGATACGAAATAAAAAAAACTTACATGGTGGGATTATACGACTCAATAGACTCAAAAAAGATTTTAATGATTGAAAAAGGAGTAATGCTTGAAGATGGGCTAAGCAGTCCGGCAAAAGTAAGAAAACTAAGAAGAGATTTAGTCGAAGTAACAATACATGAAGGCAAGAACAGGATATTAAGAAGAATCTTTAAAGAATTAGGCCTAAGGATAAAGTTTTTGAAGAGAATAAGGATAGGAATGTTAAATCTGGGAGATTTAACTGAAGGAAAATATAGAAAAATAAGCAAAAAAGAAATTGAAAAAATATTTGATTATAATTAAGCGTGAAATGGTCATTGTTGTTTCATTTCATCCAAAAAAATTTATAAACTCCCAACTATTCTCAAATATTCTGCTCCCATGGTGTAGTCCGGCCAATCATACTGCCCTCTCGAGGAGATATTAGATCGGGAAGCGATTTATGACAAGCCAAAGTAAGGCAGTGACCCGGGTTCAAACTGAAAGAAATTTCATGAAAGTCCCGGTGGGAGCACTTATATCTTATAGAAATTCTAAAGCATTCTCTTAACAAATTCAGGCATCATCTTGAGCAGTAAGGCAATTAAAGTCCATCTCTTTGTAATATACACTTTCTTCTTCTTTTTCTTTATAGCCTCAAATATCTGCCCTGCAGCTTTCTTCGCGCTTGCAACCCAGAATAATCCTTTTCTGTTCTTAATCATAGGAGTATCCACCAAACCCGGAACTATTTCAGTGATATATATCTTCAGCTTTTTATTCACAAGCTTCTGTCTCAGCCCCCTCATATAGTGTGATACAAAAGCTTTTGATGCACCATAGGCTGTTGACCTGCAGCTGTGCCTAAGTGCTGCAATAGAAGATATTCCAACAATATGTCCATAACCCTTTTTGGAAAAATATTTAACAGCAACATTTGCCATAGCAGCAAAACCCCTTATATTGACATTTATAGTTTCATTTTCATTGTCCCACTCAAGCTCAGGATTTTGATAGGAAACAGCTGAATTTATAACAATCAAATCCATGCCGTCCATCTCTTTAATCAACTCATTAAGCAGAGCCATAGCTTCTTTTGTTTTGGACACATCAATCCTCTTAGCATGAGTCTCTGTTGGAATTTCATTTTGCAGCTCAGACAGCAAATTGGCTCTTCTCCCAGCTAACCCCACAATATAATTATTTTTTGCCAGTATTTTTGCTAATTCCCTGCCCATGCCTGAAGTAGCTCCAATCACAACTGCCTTTTTCATTATATCTTTGGAATATGTCCCCTTTATTAATACTTTTTTAATCTATCAATCTTAAACCATTAAATGATATAGTACTATAACTATTATTTGAACACTTTTTTAGTTTTGTTCTTGTGTCCTTTTTTAATTTTTTAAAATTAATAAATAAAAATAAAAAAACACAACAAGGTTCACAACTAATTGATATTCTTTTTCTGCTCTATTGGCAATTTTTATTGGTCGATTTTAATGGCATTATTGATATGGGTTTTAATGAATTTTTAAACAAAGATTTAAAAAGCAATCAACCTTTTTATTATTCTAAATAAGAATGATAAAGAATAAAAAAAGAAAAAAAAATAAGAAAAAACAATATAAGGGCTTTATTGATTTTATAAAGCAAAATAAAGTACTTATAATTATAATAGCCATACTACTCTTAATCATTCTATTTTCTTTTGGAACAAAGATATTTCTTTTGACCAACTTCCTGCTGGGAAATGATATAATCGTGAAGTTAAATGCAGACAAGGAATTCCTTTTTCTGGAAAGAAACCAGGAAGAAACTATTGTCTTTGAAGCATCTGTAACCACAAACCCATTCTGCAAAGCAGTCTGCAGCTCCACATTCAAGGATATAAGCAAAAACACTATTATCGAGCAGGACAAATTTACATTAAAGCCTTCGATCAATCTACAAAAAAAATACACATTAAAAGCAACGAGCTTAGGTTATGGTATAGAATTATACAGCTTCAGTATGGATTGCAGCAGCCCCAGAACATTTCTCTGCCACACTGATGAAGAATTAACAAAAAGAAACATCTTAATCACAGTAGAATACCATCTAAACTATGAAGACAAACAATTAAAATCTGAATTAGAACCAGATTTAGAAACCTTAAAAACAAAATTAAGTGAATTGGGTGGCAAAAAACAGCTTTTTGAAAACATAATCTATCAACTAAATGAATCAATAATTCTAAATGAAAATTTAAATATCAATAATATTCAAAACAGATTTAATGAACATATCAAAGAAATAAAAACCTTCCAGGATATCTGGGAAAAACAGGATTATGCTCTTCTTGCCTTGGAGCTGGAAAACTTAAATAAAGAGATTTCTGAAACAGAAAAACAATTTGAAGGGTTTAATAAAAGCATATTGGCAGTTATTTACCCTTACAGTGTTATTGTTGAAGAAATAGGCAAAGCAGAAGATCAATTAAGGCAACTTTATCTTTTTGCTCTTATCAACCAAGAAAAAGCTCCTGAAATCAACAGAACGATTAAGGAATTTAATTCAGCATTAACCCTGTTTAAACAAAAAAGCAGCCTTGAGCAAAAGAAAAAGATTGTGGGGGGCATAATGGATGAAACAAAAGACATTACATCATCCACTAACAAAGAATTCAAAAAAGAAGTTCTTAAGCAGGAGCTTCAGCTTGACATTGAATATGATACATTATGCAAAATATCCGGCTCATGCACGCCCCGCCCTTCAATAGAAGAGCGCTCTAAACAAAAAATATTTGAGTTAAACACAACATGCAGGAACATTGACAAATTCAGGGACAATCTTCTATTGTTGAATTCTTCAATGAAAAATGCATATGTTAAGGAAAAATACCTGGATAATGAAGACTTCATACAGAATATAAGTGCAAAGGTAAAAAACATCAGGCAAAACGTTACCGAGGAGTATCTAAATAGCTTGCCTTCAAATGAAGAAAATACAGAAATTATTCAGAAATTATTAGTCAGAAATGACCTTTCTGAAACAAAAGAATACCCTGAATATGATCTCATCCCGATTATGATTAGTGAATTAATAAAGCAAATGCCTCTGAGTTGTTATTCAGCTAATCCAAAAATTGATTTAGTTAAATCTCCAGGCATTACTAAGATAACAATAAACAAATCAGCACAAATTCCTCTAGAGATTGAATTTAAAGAGCCATTGCCTCAATGCTGCGCTTTTGGCAAGTGTGAAGTTTGCTGTGTTTCAGAAGAGTGCAGGGAAAAAAACGATGTAGTAATATTTTTGCATGGGCATTCGCTAAACAAAGACACATCTGCTGAATACAGCCTGGATGCATTTAACAAGATACAGGAAAAGCTGGAAGAAGCCAACTACCTGAACGGGGGGGCAATTTCTACGTATACAGAACGTGACTCTCCAAGAGATATATGGAATAAACTGCCTGTTCCTTTGACAATCAAGGCAAGTTATTATTTTGACATCTTCAGAGAGCCGGAAAACTATATTGTCGTTCAGACAAAGAGCGAAAATATAAACACTTATGCCCTAAGGCTGAAAGAGCTTATTGAAACTGTCCAATATAAAACAGGCAAACAAAAAGTCATTATCATTGCCCATAGCATGGGCGGCTTAGTTGCAAGGCGCTACATCCAGATTTTTGGAGAAGATAAAATAGAAAAATTGATTTTGATAGGAACTCCAAACAAAGGCATTGCAGGGAATACTGCAGATTACTGCCCTTGGATAGGGGAACAGCTTGAATGCAGGGACATGAATTCTGATAGCTTATTTATAAACAAGATGAACCAGCAAAAAAACTTTGAAATCCCTGTTTATAACTTGGTTGGCACTGGCTGCAAAATGGACTCTGATAAGGGTGACGGCATTGTACTGGAAAAAAACGCAATGATGGATAACGCAAAAAACTTTATAATCAACGGCACATGCAAGGGTCTTGAAAAACTACATACTAAATTACTGGATATTGATACATACCCTGAAGTTTATTTTGTTATCCAGGAAGCTCTGAAAGAATAAAAATTTGAAGATATAGAATAAAAAAATTTATAATCTCTCCAAGACTTCTTTTATCTGTTTTTATTGCCAGGATGACGGAGCTCGGTTAATCGTGTTCGCCTCGAATAGCATAAATGTTTTTCATTTATAATTTTCAAAAGAGAGCGAATGTCCTTCGGGACACGCAGGTTCAAATCCTGCTCCTGGCGTAAAATAATGAAACTCAAAAATATTTTTTTATTGTTAATACTTTTGATTCTAATTACAGGATCCACTATAGTGTGGGTTAGTTACCTCGACTGCTCTGAAAAAACTTCTAAAAAAGAAATACCAAACAATGCAGGTTATAAAATGATCAAATTCGAAATAGAAGAAAAACCACCTAAGGTAACTCCATACAAACAAAAAACTGATTCTATCAGATATGTTAAGCATATTTACGAATATTTTGAAAAAATAGAAAAAGCCCGAGAAAGATCAATAAAAAAATAAAGTGCCGCTGGCGGTACTCTCAAATCCTAAGGGATTTATAGTATCCCTTGAGGATATTCGAAACCACGACCTCTACGTAACCCAGTTAGACTTGAGTTAATCATCTCCCAAAGGGATCATCGCTCAAATTTATGAGCCTCGCTTCATCAAAGATGTAGCGCTCTAACCAGGCTGAGCTACAGCGGCATAGTCTAAAGAAAAAGTAATTTATTTTTAAAGTATTCGTTTTCTAAGAAAATGAATGGCATGAAGAAACCAATCTAAACTAGTTTATTGCTGGAATTACTATAAAAACTTCTTAATATTCTCTTTATACTCCTCAATCTCTTTATTCCCGTATTTCTTATGGCTCCAGCTTAACCTTAATCTATCACCTTTAAACCTTGGAATAATATGGATATGTGCGTGTTGGACTAATTGCCCTGCGTCTTCACCATTATTCATAACCATATTGTAAGCGCCATTCCCTATAGACAAAGATAAAGCCTTGGTAATATTCTTAACAGCCTTAATCAACTCACTTAAATTTTCACCAGGGATGTCTAATAAGGTTTCATAATGTTTTTTTGGAATCACTAAACAATGCCCTTTGTTAGCAGGCATTATATCCAGAAAGCTTATCACATTGCTATCTTCATAGACAATTGACGCAGGGATTTCTTTATTTATAATTTTGCAGAATATACAGTCTTTCATCTTAATATTTATGTAATATTTCCTGCCTAGCAAAATGATCAGCCCATCAACTTATTCAATCAAATTTAGGGGCAGTAAACTCTGTTATTTCAATTCCACCTGCTAATCCAGCTAGGCAGCATTTATTAAACATTCACTCATTATTTATCTCAAACCTATATACATTTTAGTAGCATCTGGTTTGTCTAATTGCCGGGCTACGCTTTTCAATTCTATTGCAGATGGTTATTGTTCAACTGGAATATCATTCATTTTATTCCATCTACACATCTCAATAGACAAGAATATCTGGTGATTTTTAAACCTTTTGTCCCTCCCCTTTTTTTAGTGTTAATCTTTGATTGGATTCAATATCAGAAAGTGTGGTTAAATCCTTCCGCTAGGAAAGAGGAATAGTCTACAATACGGTTTGGCAAAGCCAAAAAATTCCGAAGAGTTTTATTGTGATACATTTACTAAGATGGTTCTATTCGTGTAACACTTTGATTTCCAATTTGTAAATGTTGAAGAATATAAGATTCAATATAAGGTTCAGGATCGTCTTTATAGAATTCAATTATTATACGATCTGTTTTTACTCCTTTTAGTAATCGCTCAATCAATTTATCTTCTGGAGAAAGTTTAATATCTCTTTTAATATTAACTAAACCATCTGGCCTATTTAAATCATATTTCACCCATACTTCTTTTCCAGCATATTGTTTTAAAATATCTCTAGCTGTTGTAATAATATCTTTATTACAATATGATTCATACATTCTTTCAGGAGCAAATCCTTGGAAATTTTCAAAGTGATCCATATTAGTTGTTACTTACAAGTGATTTATAAAACTTTTGATTATCACCACCATAAAAATTGAATATAATATCCACGCTTGTTAGTTTTGTTTTTGGTTATTAAGTTCCGAAAACCTACGTCCGTAGGACTCTGGGGCGTTATTTTACATGGGTTTTTTGTTTGTGTTAAAGGGAGGATGGATATATTGTATTTAACGATTGATGTACTTACTGTTGAATAGCAATAGATGGAAAGATTTATTAACTCAACTCTAGTCCTTACTTTTTATATGTTTAAACTAAATGTAGAAAAAAATTTAAAGAATCTCCTTGCTCAGGCTGACATCAAGATAAATACAGATGATCCAAGCAGACAATGGGACATACAAGTTCATAAATCAGAATTCTACGATAGAGCCATTAGAGGTGGAACACTTGCTTTTGGAAGGTCATACATGGAAGGATGGTGGGACTGCCAAGATCTTACAGATTTTTTTACAAAAGTCTTAGAGGTAAGGCTTGAAGATAAAGTTAGTGGCATCATGGCTCTGTTAAATAGTTATAGGGCTGGAGGTCTTAATGAAGAAGGAAAGGCCTCTGTAAAGATGATATACAATGCATGGCTTAACAATCCTCAGGATAATGATGGCTCTCTTAAGGTTGGAACAACACACTATGATGCAGGAAACGATTTGTTTCAGGCAATGCTTGGTGAATCAATGACTTATACATGCGGTTACTGGCAAAAGTCAGAGCAGGGATTATGGAAAGCAGCAGAAACTCTTGAAGAAGCACAAGATCACAAGCTTGATATGATCTGCAAAAAATTAGACCTTGAGGCGGAAGATACGGTTCTTGATATTGGCTGCGGATTCGGAAGCTTTGCAAAGTATGCTGCTGAAAAATATGGTGCAAAAGTAGTAGGTATAACTATCTCCCAAGAACAGCTTGATTTTGCAAAAGAGGATTGTAAAGACCTTGATGTAGAGTTTGTTTTTCATGATTATCTCAAATTGTCCAAACCTCCTGCATTAGCGGGTCATCTATTTGACAAGATTGTCTCAATTGGCATGTTTGAGCATGTAGGCTCAAAAAATTATAGCAATTACTTCAAGTTTGTTGACGAGCATCTCAAACAAGGAGGCATATCTCTCATTCATACCATTGGAAACGATAAAGAAACAAAAATGTGTGAGCCATGGACTGCTACTTATGTATTCCCGAATTCTAACCTTCCAACAGAGCGACAGATAAGAAAAACCAAGCCAGGACATTTTTTTGAGCAGGATTTTCATGAATTTGGAAAGGGCAATTATGATCCCACCATAAAAATATGGCATGATAATCTAATGGAAGCATGGAGCGAACTTTCTGCAGGCAACAAGAAACATACTGAGAAATTCAGGCGTATGTTTAAATACTATCTTAATGGCAGCGAGGCTCTTTTCAAATCAGGCCAAGGACACCTATACCAATTTGTCTATTCAAAAGGAGAATTAAAACCATCTTATAAGATAGTACGTTAAAAATTTGTTTTTTCTATAATCTTTTTTTACTCATCTTTTCTTTTTTCGTTAAACTTTCAGGGAGTTTATTCCACCTAGTCCTGTCTGATATGCGCATTTTGTATAGGTGAGATATGCCATATTTAAAGTTTGATGTTGTTTAGCCCAGAACTCTTACTATCTTATTATCTTCAAGCCCCTGATTCTCATTATTAGTTTTTAGCCCCTTATTCCGTTTTAGTTTATAATAAAAGATATTGATTTTTTTATATGGAATTGATCATTTAAAATTTTACTATTTTTTCTTGATACGAGAAAAATTTTTAATTGGATTTCCCCATATCTTCGAATTTGGAATAGTAACAAATACCTGATCATCAGTTATAACAATACATGAAGATATACCCATTTCTTTGACAGTACCCTTTATGCTTACAACCTCGACAGATTCTCCAATTTTCATTGGTTTGTTTATTAGAAGGAATATGCCGGCAGTAAGGTTAGATAAAACATCTTTGGTTGCGAACCCAATAATAATCCCCATGGCACCCAAGCCAGCAACGAAACCAGTCACGTTGAAACCAAGATTGCTTAAGACTATTATGATAAAAATAACCCAAAGAAATATTTTAACTATTTTTTCTATAAACACTTCCAAGGTTCGATCAAGATCTACTTTATCAAAAAAGTGAGTTACATATTTACTAATAATATGAATTGCAACAAACCCACCAATAAAAATTATAATAAAAAAGAGCCATTGAGTATAATGTCCAAAAAAATAATTTTGTATATTAGCCAATATTTCTATCATTTTTGCCCCTATTTTATTGAGTATCCAATAATTTTTATTTGTTTTTAGTAAATGTTTTTATTCCTAAGTCAAAGTCTTCATTAGATAATTCTTCAACCAATTCTTGTTATTTAATATTCTCCAAATCATCTTTATCCATTATAAGCGTCCTCTGATCATTAAAAATAACATAATCCTATATAAATGTTAACATTAAAGATAATTCCACATATAAGTATTCTCTTAACAAATATCGCACGAAGTGAGTGAATATGTGCGTAGCACTAGGAGGCTCAGTTCTATTTGAGAATCAAAGAGGAAGGCTAAAAATTATTTATTTACCGCCTTCTATGACTATGTTTAAATCTACTCCCAAATTTAGCATGTTTAGAAAATGATCTTTTATTTTTTGATATGGGGTTAGATTTATGTTTAAATCTGGAATTTCTACCAACCTGTTTTTTTGGCGGCGGTTTAGCTGCTGCACCTACTGCGTTTTTAGCAGTTTCTGAATGAAAGGTATGGTCCATAACTTCTATTTTTTGCCTTATTAATTTCTCAATATCTCTAAGATAATTCCTTTCATCGGCTGCGCAAAATGAAAATGCTGTTCCATCAGCCCCTGCTCTGGCAGTTCTTCCAATTCTGTGAATATAGCTTTCCGGTTCGTTTGGAAGTTCAAAATTTATAACATGTGAAATATTATCTATATCTATTCCCCGCGCAGCAATATCAGTTGCAACTAATACTTTAATTCTGCCATTTTTGAAATTTTTAATAGCTTGATTTCTCGCATTTTGTGATTTATTTCCATGAATTGCATCAGAGAATATATTATTTTTGCTAAGAAATAATGCTAATTTATTTGCCCTATGTTTTGTTCGAGTGAAAATTAAAACACGGGTAAGATGTTTCTGTCTTAGAAGTTCGAGTAATAAATCTTCTTTTGAAGGTTGGTCAATAAAAAATAGGTATTGTTTTACACTCTCAACTGTTGTTGCCTGAGGTGCTACTTCAACATGAATAGGATTTTTAAGTAAAGTTTTTGCAAGATTATTAATTTCCCGGGACATTGTTGCTGAGAAAAATAATGTCTGTCTTTTTTGTGGTAATCTTGTGATTATTTTTTTAATATCATTGATGAAACCCATATCAAGCATTCTATCTGCTTCATCTAATACAAAAAATTCTATATTATTAAGACTAAGTTTTCTTTGATTCATCAAATCTAGTAACCTACCCGGTGTTGCCACAAGAATATCTACCCCACGAGCTAATGCATGAACTTGTTTTCCCTGGCTCACCCCTCCAAAAATTACAGTGTGTTTAAATTTAAGAAACTCACCGTATGCAGAAAAACTTTCTCCAATTTGTGCAGCAAGTTCTCGAGTTGGAGCAAGTACTAAAGTCTTAATTATTCTTGGATATTTCTCAGTCATCCTTTGCAGTATAGGTAATACAAATGCTGCGGTTTTACCAGTACCTGTTTGTGCAATACCTATCAAATCTTTGCCTAGTAATAAATCAGGGATTGATTTTGATTGTATTGGTGTAGGTATAGTATACCCTTGTTTAGTTAGCGCTCTTTCGAGTGGAGGTATCAAATTCAGATCTTTAAATAGTAAGGTATTATCCATTATAGCCTAAAATATGCATTGAGTTATAAATGTAAGCTTATTATTGATGTAACTAATGGTGCAAATATATTAATTTAGTTCTCTTTTTAAAATTTTATGGGCAGAATTTATTTTCTTAAATTTTTCTGTGTTTCCATTGGGCATATCAGGGTGATGTTCTTTTGAAAGATTTTTGTAGTTTTTGTGCATTGTTTCAAAATCTGTTGAGGATTCTTCTACACCAAGAATTTCTCTTGCATTTTTTCTTTGTTCAATAATATCATTATCTTCCACAAATAATTTTAAGAATTCTTCCTGAGTTATTTTATCCTCACTTAAAAGATCAATGAAATACTTAATAACCTGTGCAACCATAGCTAAGTTTTCAACAAACTTTGTAGATCTATTATAACTAAAGAATAAATGTTCATTCCACATATACCATGAAGCTGAGGCCTGCGCTTTTCGTATTGTAATACTCTCTAGGGGAATATCCATATCGTCTTCAGTCAACCCAAAAACTTTTAGGTAGCCTATTATCTTGTTCTTATATTGCAAAGCTCTTCGATTGTACGAGTCACGAATAGCTATTTGTTTGAAATCATAACCTTTAATATTTATCATAGACATCGTTATCCTTATCCTATTTATAAGGTTAACTGTAGCTATTTAAACACAATCTAGTATAACATCGGAAATTCCTGTTAGATGAATCATCCCCTACTAGCGTGCAGTTCAGTTATGATTTTATCGTCAAAGAAGCAGATATTTAACAATTTACAGAATGTTAAAAAATTAAGTTGCTAAGCGTAGCGGGGGTGAGTCAAGAAAAAGACGTCTTTCACAGAGTGAAACAATACGTTTAGTAAAAGAAGAAAAGGGCAAAAACAAAAAATTTATATTGGTTTTCTCATTTTAAAGTAATAAAATGTCTGCTAATGGTAATCAACCTCACTTCACGTATAATCTCCATATAACCAATACTGGAGGATATCATCATGATGTTAGTAATTTAACTCTTCCATTTATATTAACTGTAAATAATCCGTTGAACCTTACTACACAAGATACAACGAAAGAACCAATAAATGTTGGCAATGTAGTAAGGGCGAGCCATGGTGGGGGTTTAGATCCAAAGAGAAGGGAATCTCATCTTGTTCTTGAAAGCCAATTAAGCGAAGATGAGCTTGGAAAGCTTTTTGAAAATGGTAAATATCTAGATGTTAATTCTTATGGTCCGGATTTTAAATTTAATATTTTTGCTGAAAGAAAAGGTGAAGGCAGAATACAAATCAAAGGTGTAACATTTGCTAAACCATTTCAACCAGGTGATTATGTAAGTATTGATGAGTATAGTGAGATAGGAAGAGTAAAAAGAATTAGTTTTCCCATTGGACCAGGAGTAAAAGAAACTAATCCAACTGCTCTGGTGCGAACAATATGGGATATTGAAACCTTAGTTAAACTTCATGATAGATACAGGGGTTGGAAGTAATTGTTTTTGCTCTCTTAACGTTTTTAGCCTTTTTCTCGATTTTGTCTAATATCGGAAATTCCCGTTAAACTCTTTCCCCCTACGAGGTGAGGTCAAACTTCGTCCGAAAAGTAGAGAAAAAGACCGTCCAATCAAGCATGAAGTGCTATCAAGGAAAAGAATAAAAGTGGAAAAAGTTAAAAAAAGCAGAATATACCTATAAGAATAAATAAAATACCGGCTATATATGAAATAACTCTTCGATTTATTTTTTGTACAATAAACTTACCTAAGTATACAGCTATTATTGATAAAATGATTAATACAGAGATTACACCTAAAAAAACCATCAATGTATCGTATTTTGTGGCAAATAATCCTGAAGCAATTTGAGTCTTATCTCCCATTTCTGATATTAAAATAATTGCAAATCCTGTTAGGAAGGGTTTTTTTAAATCACATTTAGATTCATCTTCCTTATTGTTTACTAAATTGGTTATCCCAAAAATAATAAAAATAATTCCTGAGATTATTTTTATATAATATATTGGAACAATATTTGTAATGTAATTTCCTAAAAGGATAGCCAAACCATCTGTTATAATGAATGCTAAAATAACACCGGCCAATAATGGGAGGTATTTTTTTGTTTTGGAAGCTAAACAAATTACAGCAAGTTGGGTCTTATCACCTAGTTCTGCTAGTCCCACAGCAATAAATGGAATAATAAAATCTTGCATCATAATTGACTATATCAAGCGATTATTAATAAATTTAACTTTTTCCGCTATTCTAATTTTCATGTCTTTTTCTCGATTAGCATAACATCGCAATTGTTGTTAAACTCTTTGCCCATACCTAGTATGTAAAAATTTCGACCGAAAAGTAAAATTTCCATTTCCAATAGATTCTACCGAAGGCAGACTAAAGTTTAATGGTCTGTTCAGTCTATCATTAGAGCGTTAGCGGTACTTCAAGAGAAATAATCAAAGTGCACACTCAATAAGGGATAATAACTAATAAAACAAATTGGAATTGACTCATAGGCATTTAAGGTAAGTACCTTCGTTTAATTTAGAATAACCTTGTGTGATTAATGCTTCTCTAATTGAATCTACTTTATCAGAGGTGGGGTCTATAATAAGTGCACCTAAGGATTTATTTGATTGGAATAATCTTTTTGATACAACTTCTAAGGTAGGCAAATCTGCTGAAAATCTTTGGTCTGTTAAATATTTTAGAAAGTTTATACAGAAAATTACATCATAACTATCCGGAGGAATGTCTTGAATTCCTAACACACCAAATCTAAGATTTTTGGCAATATCAGGTTTAGATTCAACCATTGTTTTTCCATTTGAACCAAGTTCTCTAAAATATCTCAGTCTATCTTCTGCAGTCAGATTTGACCAATGATACTCATAATTTGAATGTGGATCACCAATAATCTGACCTGAAGTTGGACAAATAAAATATTGACCCATTTTAGCAGCTTCAATGGCTTCCCTATCTGTATCAAATCCTGACATATTATATTTATATCCTTCTTTTTCTAGTCCTATTGCAATTGCCAATGCCTCTATGCCAGTAGAACAAGGAACTGTGGCTACTTGTAATGGAATTACATTTGCAAATATTGGAAGTACTTCTTCTTTCAATGATTCAATAAGGGAGGGATGCCTGTTAAATCCTGTGATTCTCCACACTTTTTCTGCCATAAATTAAATACAAAAGAGATCATATATAAACCTTTCTATCTGTTACTACTATATAATAACATTATTATTAACTGAAGTCTTTCTGAGTGTGCCCCTATCTATAATAAATCATTTGCAGAGCAAAAGACAATATGTGATTTAGGACGAATAGACCTGTTTTTAACTATTTATAACTCAAATTTTATTGAACTTAACATGTACAACCAGTTAGGGGTGCACCATTTATAATATGGTTAAGTGAAATAGATTTAGAAAATTTAAGATACTATCCGATAGAAATTGTAGGGCTTGAGCCTGAAAAAGGTTTAATTTAAATATTCTAGTTGATTAATGGACAAAAATGATAGAATCCATAATTTTTAGCAATGATTTTTTTTTGTATGTAGTTGTCCCTTTTTTAATATTTATCAGTAGAATTATTGACGTCAGCATTGGAACAATTAGGATCATTTTTGTTTCAAAAGGATATAAAATTTATGCTCCAATCCTCGGTTTTTTTGAGGTATTAATCTGGTTGATAGTCATTAGTCAGATTATGAATAATCTTTCGAATTTTTATTGTTATTTTGCATATGCTGCTGGTTTTGCTGCTGGAAATTTTGTTGGAATGGTAATTGAGGAAAAATTATCTATAGGTAAATCTATAGTCAGGATAATTACAGGCAGAGATTCTTCATCTTTATTGAAAAATCTAAAAGATGCGAGATTTACTGTAACAAGCATGGGCGCAGAAAGTCCTGATGGAAATGTTCGATCAATATTCACGGTAGTAAAAAAGCAGGATATCCCTAGGGTTATCCAAATAATCAAAGATTTTAATCCCAAGGCATTCTATACCCTAGAAGACGTAAGATATGCATATGAAGGTCCTACTATAAATCCGGAAAGGAAGCGTTTTGGGATGATGCAGTTTTTTAGGAAAGGGAAATAGATTTTTTATTCTTTAATATACAATGATGGACCAGCCGGGATTTGAATTTCCGTGCTGAAAACACTTTTCGAGCATCCCGGAGTCTTTCCCAGTCCAGTATCTAAAAAGCCAAGGGAACACGATACCGGATTTCGCCACTGGCCCATTATCAAATTTAGAATAACATCTAATTTAAAAATATTCTCATTAAGAACTATTGTTTAGCCGCTAACTTTACATCTCCTTCGTGAACAGTTTTCCTTCCGGAGTGTTTTGAAATTTTAACAGCCTGCGTGCCTATTTTTTCCGCTATATTGGTTAAAATCTCATTAAAAGCATTAACAGCACTGGCAGAAACCCTTTTAGCTCCTGCATTTGTTAAAATCCTGCCTACTGGCGCTTTTGGAATGATACTAACCTTTCTTCCCATTAAAAGACCCCCTTTAAGACGATTATCATCAAATAAAACCCCTTTAGTCTTTGCTGATTATTTAATTAAACATATTCTTTATATATCTTTCGGTTTGTAGTCGGGATATTGGCAGGATAAGATATTTAGATAAAAAACCCAAAACCTTAAATATTAAAAATATTAATCTGTTTTTTATGGCCCTTAAAGTTCCAAAACAAAAAACATTTACAGGTCCTGCGCTTATATGGAAAAGAGTCCTGGCTTTTGTTATAGACATGTTAATCATAAACTTCATAATCTTATTTCCATTCAGAACTTTATTCCAGAAAATGATTCCGGCCTCCCTATCTATTAAAGAAACATTTGAGCTTGCTAATTCAGGAGAATTAAACAGCTTAGTCATATTAATAAGTGTGTTTGCATCAATACTGATGATGCTGTATTTCATAATCCTTGAGGGAAGATTAAAGCAAAGTATTGGAAAAATTTTAACAAATATATATGTTGTTAGTGAAGCAAAAGAATTTAAATTTTGGCAGTTATTAATCAGAAACTTATTCCTAATCCCTGTTTTTCCATTCATTCTTCTGTGGATTGCAGATCCTATCTTCATGCTCTTTACAAAAGGCAACAAAAGGTTAAGTGAAATATTAAGCAAAACCAAAGTAGTTGGAGAATATAAATATTAAACTAAATAAGATAAATGGTGATGGAAAATGGTAAAACTATGGAGATGTGAAATTTGCGGAGATCCTTATATTGGAGAAACTGCTCCTGACAACTGCCCATTCTGCGGAGCGCATAAAAACTACATTAAAGATGTAAAACAAGCTGAAGTTAATTTTGATGTTGAATTAAACGAAAAAGACAAGGCAAATGCAGAGCATGCTTTGCAGGTAGAAGTGAGTAATGCTGCATTTTATTTCTGCGCTGCCAAAAAAACAGAGGATGCAGAGGGAAAATTACTGTTCAAAGCCCTGGGAAAAGTAGAGGCAGAGCACGCAAGTATCTGGAGAAAAATATTAAAGCTTGATACTGTACCTGGGGGAAATGATTCCTGTAATGAAAGCAACAAAGAAAATCTTGAAGAATCACATTCCAGAGAAACAAAAGCAATTGAATTTTACAAAAAAGCAGCTGCAGAATCTGAAAATCAGAAGGTTAAGCAGTTATTCGGGGCTTTGGTCGTGGTAGAAACAGACCATCTGAAGCTTTCAGAGGAACGGTTAGAGTGAAAAAACAAAAGACCAGATGGGGATTTATAATCCTGGTTGTTGTCTTTTTAATATTATTAGGATTTATTTTTGCAGGCTTTATTTCTTTATTCACATCAGACATTGAAAATTTTGGCGGAAACACAGCCTTGATTCCTATTAAAGGTGTTATTGTATCTGATGGAGCTGGAGATCTATTTGAAGCTGGGGCATCCTCTACTGAAATAATCAAGTTAATCAAAAAAGCAGACTCAAACCCAAATATAAAGGCAATTATCTTTGAAATCAACAGCCCGGGAGGAACTCCTGTTGCGTCAGAGGAAATTACCAATGCAATAAAAAGAACAAACAAAACCACTGTTGCATGGATAAGAGAAGTAGGAGCATCAGGCGCTTACTGGATAGCATCTGCAACAGACCACATTGTAGCAAGCAGGATGTCTCTAACAGGATCTATAGGGGTTTTAGCCTCTTATCTAGAATTAGCAGGATTCTTAGAAGACCATAACGTTACATACAGAAGGCTTGTTGCAGGCAAATACAAGGATATCGGAAGCCCGTTTAAAGAAATAACCTCCAGCGAAGAATTACTGCTGCAGAAAAGCATAAACCAGCTCCACGATTATTTCATAGATGATGTTGTAAAAAACAGGAAATTAACACAACAACAAAAGCTAAGAATTTCAGATGCTCTGTTTTATACCGGTGCTGAAGCCAAAGAATTAGGCTTAGTTGATGTTTTAGGAAGCAAAGAAGAAGCAATCAGGTTGATTGAAGATAAATTGGACATAACTGTAAATTTGGTAGAATATAAAAAAGAAAAAACAATCTTTGACGCTTTAAGCAGGATTTTCAGCGAGCAGTCCTTTTTTGTAGGTAAGGGAATCGGCTCAGCCATCTTAAGCAAAAGGCTGAGTAATGAAATAAGCATTACAACTTAATTTCAGCAAAAGATAAATATAAGCTGTAAAACTAGTTCTTTGTTAATTCAAAATGTTAAAAAGAGCAGTAGGGTTAATAGTCTTATTTCTGTTAGTTATAAACATAGTAAATGCTGCCAAGATTGATAAAACCATAGAAGAAAAACTGGAATCAGAAGATGAAGTTTCTGTTATAGTTGTTCTAAATGATGATTATTCTTCTGTAAACGAATTGTCAGTAAACTCAGCTAAAAATAAAAATCTGATAAACGAAAGATTGATGGTTGAAAAACAGCAGGACAAAGTTCTCAAAAATTTAAATTATAAAAAGATTTCATTAAAAAACGAATCAATTGGAAAAAAGACATTATCAAAAACATCAAAAAAAATAAATGATGAGGAAAAAAAAGATTTCTGGTTAAAGCATAAATACAAAGCAATAAACGGTTTTTCAGGAGAAATAACTAAAGAAGGTTTAGAAAAATTAAAAAACAATCCTGATGTAAAAAGAGTTTATATCAATGGAGTAAAGAATATCTTTCTTGATGCCAGTGTTCCTTTAGTTAATGCAACAAGAACTTGGTCTCTGGTATATAATAACTCCAATTTGACCGGAGCAGGGGAAACTATTTGTGTCATTGACACTGGTGTGAATTACAACCACACTAATTTAGGGGCAGGATGGGGCAATAAGATAATTGAGGGATATAACACCTTAGATGGTAGTACTAATAATATCTGCTCTGTGAATAATTCAGCCTGTTACGATGACCATGGCCACGGAACGCATGTAATCGGCACTATTATTTCAAATCATTCAACTTACAAGGGGGTAGCTCCTGATGCGAAGATTGTTGCAATCAAAGCATGTAACTCCGGAGGTTCCTGTACAGATGATGATGTTATTGCAGGGATTGACTTATGCATAAATAATGCAACAAATCTTAATATCTCTGTTATAAGCATGAGTCTTGGAGGCGGTCTTTATTCTTCCTATTGTAATGATGATTCTATAGCAAATTCTATAAATACTGCTGTGGGAGAAAATATTTCTGTGGTTATTGCAGCAGGTAATGGGTTAAACAATGATGGTGTTGGAAGCTCAACTCAGATAGCTTCTCCAGCCTGTGTTCAAAATGCAACTCCCATTAGTGCCACAAACGATAATGATGCAATTGCTTCATTTAGTGATAGAGCACCAAATTTTGGAGTTTTGCTTTTTGCACCTGGGGTAGATATAATCTCTCTAAATTATGGCGGTGGAACAACATCAAAAAGTGGCACTTCAATGTCAACCCCTCATGCAGCAGGAGCATTCGCCTTAATCAACCAGTATAGGAGATTAGAGGGAAGTAGAAAATTAACACCAACAGAAATAGAATATAGTTTAAACAACACAGGAAAAGCAATTATAGATGGTTCCACAACCTACAGAAGAATAAATATTTTCGCAGCAATACTATCTTTGGATACAATAGCTCCAAGTATAATATTTGTAAATCCAACTTTAGCAAATAAAAGCAATTCAACAAATGCAACTTATTTCATAAATATAACCTCAAATGAAATTTTAGTTAACGTTACTTTAGAGTTTAATGGAACCAATGAAACAATGGAAGGTTCTGGACTGAATTGGTTCAAAAATAAAACTTTAGATAGTGGTGCATATTTATACAATGTATGGGGAAATGATTCTTCAGGCAATATTGGATTAAGCGAATTAAGGTTGATACAAATCA
Organism: Candidatus Woesearchaeota archaeon; assembly: GCA_016784195.1. Taxonomy (GTDB): domain Archaea; phylum Nanobdellota; class Nanobdellia; order Woesearchaeales; family GW2011-AR4; genus BS150m-G64. Next base: position 37,967 of record JADHVE010000002.1, read on the forward strand.
ACAACACAGCTCCAAATATAACTTCTTTTTTTCCATCAACATTAGATTATAGCATAAATGAACCAAACAACCAGACTTTTAATATAACCTACAATGATATAGATGGAGATACTGCAACAGCATCCTGGTATAGAAACTCTACTTTGATTTCTACTTCAAATGAATTTAACTTTACAGGCAATTATTCTTCTGTTGGATTTTATAATATCACAGTTTTTGTTGCTGACAATGGAGACACTTTTCAATTAACCTGGAATTTTACAGTAAACAATACAAACAGGGCTTCTTTAGTAACTTCTGCTAATTTAACCTCTTCAGACTACCTAAACAGAACAAACGGAACGTTAGAAGGAAGTTTTTTCTTTACAGATGTTGACGGAGATACGATAACAGCCAACGAAACGAAATGGTACAATAACAGCGAAGAAGTTTTAGAATTGATAAACTACACATCCATAACTTCCAACTACACCAAGAAAAGCCAAAACTGGACATTTAGCGTTAGAGTCCATGACAACTTTAACTGGAGCAGCTGGGTTAACAGCACAAATTTAACAATAAGAAATACCCCTCCTGAAATAAACATAACTACAACAAACATAGAATTAAATGAAACCCAGCTTGTCAACATAAGCCTAAATGCATCTGACATGGATAATGCTGGGATGAATTTTACCATAAATAGCACACTGTTTTCCTTAATAAACAACCAGTTCTTGTGGTATCCTAACTTAAGCCAGAGTGGGAATTATAATTTCAACGTTACTGTAAATGACACAGAAGCAACAGACTCAATAATAATAGGTATCACAGTAATTGATGTAAGAGACGCAGACAATGACGGAAACCCTGATTTTAATGATACTGATGACGATAATGACGGTATTTCAGATGAAAATGATTTTTTATTAGGGAATTTGAGTAGTGTGAATACAACAAATATCAATATTTCTATTAAAATAAACAGTTCAACTAACTTAACAAAAATAGTAAATACTACATTATCCATAAATATAACAGAAAATAATCTTGCTCTTATTGAATTTAACTGGACTTTTAATTCTTCAAACATGCTGGATTTATATAACATTTCAATAATTAAACATCCCGCAAATGCATCAAATGCGTCCTTATTGATAAAAGGAATTAATCTTATTTTACAAAATATGACAAAAACAGTCTATTTACCCAGATTGCTAAACGGCACTGGATTATGCATAGAAGATGCCAAGATTTCTTCTATCACAGAAATCTCAAATACATGCAGTGATACGAATGAATTCTGGATAAACTGTCCTGGATCAAACAATAATTATGTTTGTCAATTTTTTAACAACAATACTAGGTATAAGATTACTGGTTTAATTCATTCAGGCCTGATAGAACAACCTACACATTGCGGAGATGGAACTTGTAATGGCGGTGAATCTTGTTCATCATGCTCTACAGATTGCGGTTCTTGTCCAACTACATCGACAAGTTCTAGCAGCGGAGGAGGCGGTGGGGGTGGAGGTGGAGGCGGAGGAGCTTTCTTCACCTGCAACCTGGACTGGAAATGTGATGAATGGTCTGATTGTGTAAATGAAAAGCAAACAAGAAACTGCTCTTTTGTAAAATTTGCTCAGCATGTTCAAAGTGAAAGATGCCCTTCAAAAGACGAAATACCTCCGACCAACAAATCATGTGAAATGCCCAAAAAAACTGATGTGCCTGAAACAAAAGAAATAAAAGAATTAGAACCAGAAGCACCAGCTTTAGAAAAAAAAAAAGAAACAAAAACTGAAGGGTTTAGAGCAATCGCTGCCACAGTCATTAAAAACCTATTTGGAATCGATGACAGAAGCATTTTGCTGGATTTATTCATAACTGGAATTATAACAGCAACTGCAATATTGTCCTATCAAGGATTAAAAAAGAAAAAACATAGAAAAGTAAAAAGAGTAAAAAATAAAAAAGTTTATAAAACATTTAAATAATAGTTAATCAAGTTCATATAAAGTTAATATAAAAAGAGGTAAAAAATGCCCAAACTGAGTACTTTTGAATTTATTCTTTTGATTGTAGGTGTTGGAGCAGCATTCCTCGGCTTTAAACTGATAAACCAGCTTTACATCTCTGATGGGGGCTTAAGCTGGTTAATGGTGATTTCAATA
>JADHVE010000051.1 GCA_016784195.1 Candidatus Woesearchaeota archaeon
AGCAGAAAAGGCTTATAATAATTTAAAAGACAAATATCATTTTGTATTTTTAACAAAAACAATAAAATGAAAATAACAATTGCGGAAAATGTCGGCTTTTGCTTTGGTGTAAAAAAAGCCCTGGAGCAGGTTGAGAAATTAAATAAACCAGCTTATGTCTTAGGCAAACTGATACATAATCCTCAGGTGATAGGGGGCTTAGAAAAAGAAGGGATAAAATCAATAGAAAACACAGACAGTGTAGAAGAAGGCAGTACAATAATAATCCCTGCTCACGGTGTTCCAGATAATACCATAAACAATTTGGCAAAACAGGGTTTCAAGATTGTAGACTGCACCTGTTCGTTGGTAAAAAAGGTTCATGAAATAACCAAGGAAGAAGAAAAACAAGGATATACAATAATAATTTTAGGAGATAAGGAGCATTCAGAAGTCAAAGGGATAAATGGAAATTTAAAAAATTCAGTTATAATCTCAGGTGTTGATGGTGTAAACAAGCTGGATAAGGAAAAAAGGTATTGTTTAGTATCTCAAACAACACAAGACGAAGGGAAATTTAACGAAGTAGCAGAAGAATTAAAAAAATCAGTTAAGGAATTGAAGGTTTATAACACTATCTGCGTGCCTACAAAACACAGGCAGTCAGGCTCTGTGGAGCTGGCTAAAGAATCAGAGCTAATGCTGGTTGTAGGTGGGAAGATGAGTGCGAATACAAAAAGGCTGACCAAGAGATGTTCTGAATTTGTTAAGACTTACCATATTGAGTCAGAAAAAGAGCTGGAAGCAGGGTGGTTTAAGGATAAAAATAAGATTGGAATAACAGCTGGAGCTTCTACACCTGATTATATCATAAAGAAAGTAGTTGAGAAGATAGAAAATGAATTTTGAAGAAACATTAAAAAAATATAACGGGGTAATCGATGGTGAGCTAGAGTCATTTTTTGATAAAAAAATTGGAGAAGCTGAGAATTCTTTCCTTAAGCTTAATTATTCATTTATCAGGGATTTTGTTTTAAATGGGGGAAAAAGATTAAGGCCTATATCATTAATTATGGCCTATAATGCAGTTAATAGTGAAGATGAAAATTTGGCTTATGTTCCCTGCTTATCAGTAGAATTAATGCATAATTCCACTTTAGTGCATGATGATGTAATGGATGAAGATGAATTTAGAAGGGGAAAATCAACAATATACGCACATTTTAAAGAATGGTTTCTGAAAAATTATGATGAAGATAAAGGTAGTGTTCTTTTCAATAATGTTTCTTCAAGGTTTGCAGTCAGCAATGCAATACTTTGCGGCAATATGCTTTTAAGTCTAGGTTATTCTGCATTAGCTGAAATTGATTCAAAAAAAGCATGTGTTGTTTACAATAAGGCGTATAACGTTGTGAATGACGGTCAGAGCATGGATGTTTTAGCATCATTCAGAAGTGTATCTGAAAAAGAATATTTTGATATGATTGAGAAAAAAACAGCTGCATTGTTTGTGGCTTCTGTTGAGATTGGAGCAATCTTAGGAAATGCCTCTCAGGATAAGATAGATAACTTAACAAGTTATGCTTTGAATGCAGCGACAGCATTCCAGATAAAGGACGATATTATCGATATAAGCTCTGAAATGAAAAAAGGACATGAGCTTGGTTCTGATATCAAGAAAGGGAAGAAAACTTTGATGGTGATAAAGGCTTTGGAATTGGCAGATGAAAAAGACAAGAAGATAATTTTAGATGTGCTGGGCAAAGAGGATTCTTCTTTGGAGGAGATAAACTCAGTTATTGATATTCTGAATTCAAGCGGAGCAGTAGAGTATGCTGATAAAACAGCTAAGGAGAAAATAAAAACTGCAAAAGAATATTTAAAGAAGGCTGAGATAAGCAAAGAATCATTTGAGTTTTTTGATAAATTGGCTGATTATATGGTGGAGAGGCGGGTTTAAGTTTTCTTTTAACATCAGCGTTTGTTGGTCGTACTGATTTTTAGGATGTAGACTGGAGGTAGTATGATTCAGGAACATACAATTCTCACAGAGCTAACCCTACTATAAACAAAAAAGGGACGATATCACTTATATACTTCATCATGATGGTCATAATTTTCAATGATTACTTTTTTATTAATTTCATCAACAGAAAAAGCTAGAACAAAGCTCTTATCAACATGAACCCTCTTAAGGTGTTGTAATGGTTTTCTCAGATTCTTGTAATGCTGTGGATTTTGGATTATTTCATTAATCTTTTTTTCGATTATTAATAATTGTTTTGGATTTTTCTTTGCTAGTTTTAAAAATAATTTTTCTACACTTTTTCTTAATTCATAAGAATACATTTTAAGATAGGTCGAAGTGTTTTCTGAAGTTTTTGATTTTTACAGTAGGCTCTTTCTGCCTTTCTTTCATCTTTTGAATGAATTCGGGCCTTAATTCTGGCTCCAGAAAATCTCCACCATATTCCAGAACAACTTTTTCAATAGCTTTAGACTTATCTTTAAGGTTATATTTGGCTTTTACAATATTTAAGATTTGATTTGCATTTTCGGAAATATTGACCATAGCTTGTACCATATATATCACCTATATTTTGTATATATGCTAAGTATATAAAGGTTTTGTTTTTGTAGGTGAGGCAATAACAGAAAAATAGAAGAATCCTATATGTGAAGTTTCAATTCTTTTTTATAACCCGCATAGTTCCTTAACCTTTTTCCAATCAACATCTGTGTCTACGCAGCCGTCTTTTGATAAAGGAACTGATATTGCTATTATGTTTGTTTTTTTTATAAGGTCAAGTGCCTGCTCCAGTTCTGGAATGCAGGCAACTCCAAGAACGCCCTTGAAATTGTTTTTTTTGATTATCTTTTTAACTAAGCTTCCGCCCGGGCTGATGAAGACATTATAGCCCTTTATCTCTGCTTGTTTTTTAAATTCACAAATACTGCATTTGCCGCAGTTAAGGCATTCTATACCTCTATCGCCAATTTTTGCTTTGCATTCTCTGCTTCTTAAGCATTGAGGGAGAAATATAGCTTTTTCATTATTCGGAATTTTCTTAAAACCTTCCAAATTCAATTCATTTATTTCTTTTATCATTATTTTTTTAATAAAAAATTAAATAAAAAAAGATATTGATTTAAATTTATTCCATGAAAAACTCTGCTCTTTCCGGCTCGTATTTCCATTCAGATGCAATCTTTCCGGTTTTTTTGTAGTATTTGACCAATCTCTTAACTTTTGATTCTGTCAATGTCAAGCCTCTATGGGCAACTTGGTCCTTTTTATTTTCTTCCAGATGTTTTCTTATTAAGACAGCTCTTTTAATCAGGGCAAGGAGATCTTCCGGAATTTCTTTTTTTATGCCTTTTTCTTCCATTATCCGGGTTATCTTTTTTTTGCATATAGGTCTTATATCAGGAACCCCATAACTATCTCTTAAAATAGAGCCTATCTGTGAAGAGGTGTTCCCTTCTTTTGCAAGCTTTGCAATCAGCATTTCAGCTTCTTTAGGCTTATACCTCACCCAGGAGGGAATTGTTTTTTTTATAGGTTTTTTTGAACCTGCTTTCCCTCTTTTCCTTGAATACATTCTAGCCATTTTACCACCTTAACTGTTGATTTTTAATCTGAATAGGAAACAAATAAAGAATTACCTGTCTCCAGCATAGGTAAGCTGCGAAACCAATTCACTACCGACCTATCTCTCGATATATTGAAAGAATATTTGTGCTATTTATAAAGATTACTATAGAAAATTACGAGGCTGAATATTCTATTCCTGCAGCCTTTTTATCACTTCATAAGCTTTAAGTACGTATCCTTCTTTAAGGTAGATTATCAATTCAGGGGTTGTTGTCAATAGTTCAGTTATGACTATGTTGTTAAGTGTTAACTCGTTGGTTATAGTTGAGAGTATTCCTTTTTCTTTAATCGCTTCTTCAGAGAACATAATGCTTATCTCAGACATGTTGCTGAACTTATGCTTTATTTTAGAATTTTCAATAATACTTTTTAATTTTTTTATATTGCTTTCGTCGATGAACAGCTTAATAGAGGAAGAGCCAACAACAATCTTTAATGTATCCCCTTTATCGTAATCAGTATTGGCAATAATATCCCTGAGTTTTTTTAATAAATTTTTTTCTTTTTCGAGATCCAATATTAGAATCTTATCTTTTATGTTGATTCTGGTTTTCCTGAATAAATCTCTGTCTTCTTTTTCTTTTTTCTTAAATTCAAATCTCCTAATCATAGCAATGACAGCTTCAATTTGGTTGCTTTTTGCAATATTATTTTTTATCAGATACCTTGCTAATGATCTTCTATTGATTAAACCTTCTTGATAGCTTTTTTCAATTTCAGGCTTTTTGCTGAGAAATTGCCTGAAATCTTGTTCTATTTGTGACATATTTTTATAGATTATGGCATTTATTAATAAATCTTTTGTTTTATGACATTAATTTTAAATACAATTTCATGTTTCTGTTGTTCATTATGAAATATAAGATAAATTTTGGATTTGTGGATTATTTTTGCTGGAAGTAGTTGTTAATTCTTAAATTTATATTTTAAATTATTTTTTGTTCAGCTTTTGCCTGATTAATTGAAATAATCATTTGGAGTTAAAAATGAATGTTATTGGAAAATTGAATGATGTTGTGTTGGGTCCTAAGAATGCAGTTATGTTAGATAGGATTATTGAAACTAATGATCAATACGAAATCACATATGCTTATCTATCCCCTCCTGTGATTGGTGGGGTAAGTTCTGGACCACTTAAAATTAGTGGAAAAACCTTGGGCAGAAAAGGATCTGTAATTTTGAAAGAATTAGATTCAAAGAAAGAACACTATCTGGACTATTATGTAATTGACTTCAAGGATATGCGAGGATATCCAAAAGATGTCCAAATACTTAATCCTAATTTAATCAGTGAAGAACAACTAGATAAGTTAGTGCAGAAAACAGGAGAATCGTTTGAGATCAGGATGAAAAAGACGATCCCTGAACAAAGTATCCATACTATTTTGGAAGATTATAGTTTATATGATCACGTTTACTCTAGACTGCACACATAAGTTAGAATGTAAATATGCAAAAAATGTATTTTGGGGATGATAAAAATGCAGGAAAAATATAAACAAACAAAAGGTGGTTGTCTTTGGCAGCCTTATAGGAAGAACAGAGCCAGAAGGGGTTTGTTTAGATGAAAGAATAGGTTTTTTAGGGATGGGTTTTGGCCATCAGGGAGTGCCGATAGATGTTGTTGGGCTTTTTCTTGCCGGACTTGAAGCCAAGGAATATTCCATCCTATTAGTTGATGAGTTTCTGCGATTTAACAAAATTCCAGAAGAGAACATTGCTGCAGGATTAAACCGAATAAAAACAACATTAGAAGGATTAAAATTCCTATACAGCTATGAACCTGAAATTTTAACCTCTTCAGAATTCATGAAATCTCGGGAATATGGTGATGTTCTTAAGGAAGTTAAAGAACAAATCGAAGAAGCAGAACTTATGGATAAACTTTTGCAAACAGTTCCAGAAAAATTTAGAAAAACAGAAGATGCCTTAAAATATCCCTTGAACGAGATTGCGTGTGTAGAATTTCTTAGAAGAACAAAGGATGTTGAAGTAAAAATAGGACCTTCTAAAGAAAAAGATTATGATGAAATAATGCTGGAGCTAGGACTAGGCATAGATTTTGCTTATGTAATTGATGCTTATGCTTTTGGCACTAAAGAACCAGAACAGGTTATACACTATATCCCCACTCATAGAGGGAAAACCAATGGACAAAGAATATTTTTAGATGAACCAATTTACACAGCAGAAGCTAAACTTCTTCTTGGACCTGAAAAAGCTTCAAAATACCTGTTAAGGCTATCATCTGTTGTAGGCTATAGGTTAGGTAAAGATTATCTGACTCAAGAAGAGATAAACAACCTGCATGGAAAGAAATTGAAAAAAAAGGCTAAAAATTTTGTTTTGGAAAATATCCTAAAGCCCTATAAAGAGATAGTTCAAAATGGGCATTAGAATAGGAGTCTTAGGTGGAATAGGCCCGGAAGCTACAGGAGAGTTTTATAACAAACTAATCAATAGATTACAGAAAAAAGGGTTGATTAAAAGTAACATAGATTTTCCTCAAATAATCATCAACAGCTTACCAGCGCCAGAACTCATTTATGATCAAATTTCTAATGAAGAATTGAAACCTTACATAAACGGACTGAAAGAATTAGATAAATTTGGAGTCGATTTTATAGTGATGGTATGCAACACAATACACTTATTTTATGATGAGTTACAAAAAGAAATTGAAACACCTATTCTAGATTTAAAGGACGAATTAAGGAGGCTGCTTATCAGCAAACGAGTAAAATCAGCGTTTATAATAGGAACGCCAAACACAATAAAACAAGGGCTATACAGGTTTAAAGGCACGGAATCTTTTGAACCTAATAAAGAAGAAATGAAGGAATTAACAGATGCAATTTTTAACTTCAACAAAGGATTTGATAAACAGATGCAAATTAATAAAGTAAGTAAGATTTGTCAAAAATATTTGAATAAAGGAGCAAAAACAATAATTTTAGGCTGTACAGAATTTGCAGTAATGCTTTCTGATGAAGATATGCCTAAGATTGATACAATTAATGTTATGGTAGATTCAACAATAGAATATAGCAGAACAAAAAATAAATAGCCCATCCAGACAATGGAAATTAAAAATTTCCAAGCCTGTCGGTTCTATTTTTTTTTAATAGCCCCGCCAGGATTCGAACCTGGGTCCCCGGCTGTTTTCAATATGTTCTATCACCAAAAGCCGGAATGAATTGTCTTCTCATTGAAGACTTCAAAGAGAATTTGACCGCTACACTACGGGGCTATATCTCTTTATATGCTTCTTATTAGAGAAACCAATCTCTTTATAAAATTTACTTATATATTTTTGTTGACTTAAATATATCTGAATATTTATTGAAATGTTAGATATAGGATATCCTAACTTAATAAATGCTCTCCTAGTATCTTTGAGCAAGGCACTATTATAATTTTTAAAACTAATTTGATACAAATTAGGATACTGGGGTTTTAGGGTATATACACATCCATCTGTATCTATTAAACCTCTAACACATGTTTTTAGGTATTCGTCGTTACTAAATATCCAAGAGGGTATAGTTACCCTATTTTTTATTTTATTACCTGTTTTTAATCCCATCTTTATAAGAAATTCAACAATTTCTTTGCTGTGAACAATAATAAGCATTTCGTTAGTCTTTCTCATTTCAATTTTCGGTTCAATTCCAAATAAATTTTCAATTAATCTACTTACATATTTTGTTAAATAGTTGAAGTCGTTCCTTTTGTCTCCTGCAATTCGAAGCATATATGTGCCAATTTTCTTACTTTTTTTGAAGTAATGTAAGTTTCCATCACCTAGTATTATTCCAATTAATTCAGCTAACTCTTTACATTTTTTTGGAATTTTAATTTTCTTCAAAGAACCCTTAGAATTTAATCCTGCTTTAATCTGACCCCAGTTTTTTTTCTTAATATCCATAATCTTTGTTTTATATTCATTCTTCTTATCTAATCTTTTGTAAACTTTTAAGGGTAACAAATTATTCTCTTTCGCCCACCCAGTAAGAGCAGTTTCACTAACATTTAAAAATTTAGAAAATTCTTTCCATGTAAAATTATTATTATTTTTAATTTTATTTAACAATTCTCTTTGTTTTCCTTTTTTTAGTTTAATTCTCATAATTAATTACCTCACTAGACTTACTATTGAAATGATTAATTGGGGAAATATGAAAAATGGAATAAGAATATTAAAAATTGATTATAGAAACTCATTTAATCAATGAGAGAGAATATATTTATAAATTTTTCCTTTTTGTGATTGACCGCTACACTACGGGGCTGTAAGTTTGAGTTATGGTATTTTATTTATAAAATTATCTTATTTTAATGGAAATATACCAAAATTTTTTATATTATTGGTTATATTATACTAAATATGAAGCAAATTTTAGCGTTAATTATGATTCTTCTGATTCTTTTGTTAAATGGGTGCGGTAAAAAGCAAACAGAAATTACTGCTGAAATAATAAAAGAGCCTGAATATGAAGAAAAAACTGAAGAAAAAACTGAAGAAGAAACTATAACCACAGTTAAGATATGCTATGATACTGATAAAGGCATAATAAGATGGGAGAAAGGCACTGTTATGGGATATTATAGTAATACAACAAGGTTCGAGTTTGATGATTACTGTGTTAATGAGAACTATGTGAGGGAGTATTATTGCGAAAATGAAGATCCTTTAGAGACAATATTTCTCTGTAAAAATGGCTGCGTGGATGCTCATTGCGCTTAGTACACATTCAAGGCTTCTTCTTCCATGAAATGTAGTTTGCCTGGAATTATCAGGCATTGGGGAAATTCTTTAATTTTTAATTTTTTTAAATTTTCTAATGAGTCATATTTAATATACGGATTGTCTGAGCCTAATGAGGCACAAG
>JADHVE010000052.1 GCA_016784195.1 Candidatus Woesearchaeota archaeon
CAGTTGCAAAACCAGTAATCGGAGCTAGACCTAAAACACCTAATCTATTGTTTATAGCTGTTAATGAAATCAGAGTTCCACCTAGAGATACAACAATGGTTGCTATTAGCAAGACTACTACAGTTCTATTTGATACATCATTCATTTTTTTAACTTTCATTTTATTATTCCTCCGAAGAGACTAGCTCTAAAGATACACTCCCTCCACTCTCATCGATTACTACTGGGGGGTTTTCTACAGTTAAAGTAACCTCTCCACTTGAAGCGGATTCTCCTGAATCCTCAACTTCAACAACTTCTGGAGTTTGAATATAATTTAGAATACCTAGTGTGAGCATAACAGAAAAAAGAATTGCTACAAGGAGCAAAGTCACACTTTTTTTTTTTTGGATGTTTGCCATTTGACTAATTCCTAGATTGTTTTTATTATATTTTTTAATTCTAGATAGTCTTATTTAAATATCTTTCGTTTTTATGGTGAAAATTACCCTATGTAAAAAGCAATATCTCTGAGTTGTAGAGGTAAAGAATGTATATTCTAGATTATTATTATTATTATTATTAACTAGAGGATTATTAACTATTAAATAGTAATCTGCTACATGTACAATTATTTGTTTTACTATTTTAGTTTTGATTTTTGATTATTAAAAATTTTACCGATTACTATTTGTTAGGGCCATAAATTTATAAACTAAATTCCATAAAACATTCACCACTAATTATAATCCTGTTTGCGCACCCCTCAGTATTTTTTTTATTGGTTAAAAGTGCAAAATAATCAAGTGATACTATATCTTATTTTTATTCAACATAAATTATCTGTTGAAACACTCCAAAACATTTAAAAACATACTGTCCTTTAACAAAAAAATGAAACATACACTAAAAATAACCTTGTTCTTAACTCTGGCCTTTTTTATATCTCAGGTAATCGGCTTGGCAATAACTAATGAATACATAGACCACAAGGCAACAGCCTTTAAAGGAGAGCCAGTTCACAAAGACCTGCCGTTAGGTATTGAACGGCCTGAAGTAGAAGGCACAGGAGGAGCTGCAGTTATCATGATTGTTTTAGGAATCATAATGGGAACTTTACTACTTCTTTTGATAATAAGGTTCAGAGCTGTTAATTTATGGAAAATATGGTTTTTTGTGGCAATTACTTTCTGCCTCACTACAGCATTCTTCCCATACACTTCAAAATTAATTTCACTAATGAAAATATCTACCCTAAATCTGCCTGCTTTTATCGCCCTAGCCTTAGCTGTAATGATTGCCGCTATAAAAATATTTAAGCCAACAATGATTATCCAGAACATCTCAGAGTTGTTTGTCTATGGGGGTCTTTCTGCAATCTTCGTATCCTTATTCAAAAACCCTCAAGGGGGAATTTTCTGGGCTTTTATTCTGTTGTTAATCATCTCAATATATGACATCATAGCTGTATGGAAAACAAAACACATGATCAAGCTGGCAAAATTCCAGACTAAATCAAATCTTTTTGCCGGACTATCCATACCTTATAAAAAAATAAAAAAGCCAAAGCCAAATCTCAAATCAAAAAAGACCCCGGTAAAGATAGCAATTCTCGGAGGGGGAGATATTGCATTCCCATTGATTTTCGCAGGAGTAGTGATGCAGAAATTAATGATAACTCACATAGAGATCATAGGCTTTCTAAAGGCATTGATAATACCTTTATGTGTAACTTTTGCTTTATTTTTTCTGCTTATAAAAGGAAAAGAAAACAAATTCTATCCTGCAATGCCCTTCCTGAGCATAGGTTGTTTTGTAGGATATTTGATAATTTGGATTTTATAATCCCTTATTTTTTTACCCTTAATTAATTTACTAGTGAGTACTTTTACACCCGCACAATCATTTAAGTATTTTTTTAGTTTTGTTCTTTAAATTATTTTTTTAATGAATGGTGAGATGATGACTCAACAAATTAACAGTTAATTTTTTATTGCTAGAATTCTCTACTAACTTTATTTATTCTGAAACCTGCCTAAAGTCCTTTGGCCTTGGTCTGCAGCATAAGAAACCGGGTTTATCATCATGCCGTCTGTAGCAGCAATAACCTGACTGCTAGTTTCTTTTTTAATCTCTCGTATTTCATACAAAGGGTCTGCCCTGAGAAAATCAATCCCGAAATGGGTTATTATTGCCAGCTTAGGATTAACCTCATTTATGACCTTGATTGCATCTTCTTTTGACAAACATTGCTGTCCTTTTTCCTTTTTCAGGTAAGGCACATTCAGGATTAAAATATTTGAATTCTTATACTCTTCTACAACCTCTGCAGAATATTTGGTATCGGAGCTGTATGATAATGTATATAGGGGTGTGAGAAACTTAAAGCCAATAGCTTCTTCAGAATGCACTGTCTTTAAAGCCTTTATCTCAACCTCATTGATTCCAACACGCTTCCCTTCTTCCAAAACAACAAATTTCTCTACGCAGTTTTTATAAAAATCCCTAAGATAAGGTTTTTTTTCACCGCCATTAATAACAGAATTATTTGCTACTAAAACCCCTTTTTGGTCAAAGCCGTCATAAGTCATCGAGCTGATAACAGCATTGATATCATTAGCATGGTTCAAATGATTATGTGAAACAAGCAAAGCAGTATTCGACCTTAAGTTAATACCATAATTTTTTGCCATAACCAGACTGCCTGGCCCGGGATCAATATGGAACTGGTTTTCCCCAAACTGCAGAATTATTCCGCCAGAAGCCCTTAACTGCTTGCCAACTACATAAGAGTCTCCACCAGTGCCTAAGAAAATAATTGATGATGCAATTTTTACCCCCAGGATGTTAAAATTCCTTAGTTAATAAAAATGTTTCTATTTTTTTTGGTCGAGGTTTTTAATTGATTATCCTTATCATTAATTTTTTAATTATATGTTTTCAATGAGTCATTTCTTATTTTATCTTTAATGAAAAGCTATTATTTAAGTTTGATATTGATTTTGACCAAAAACCTTAAAAAACAGGATATATTAACTCTATATGGGAGGACTTTACTGGGAGGTTAGTGCTCTCCTGTAACTGCAAATGCACTTTAGGCAGGGCGAAGTTAGGAAGAGGTGCAATCCAAAACTTTGGTCTTGGTCCGGACAATGAAACTTTGTCCTTTGGGACTGTCTTTTTTGAAAAACTGGTCAGATTCGGAAGAAAGCAGCCATAATCTCTTGAGGTGGTGCTCAGAGGGTAACGAAGTCAAGGAAGGTTCAAGGTTAACCAATAGCTAGGCTTTGTATCAATTCTTAACGCGTCCTCCCGCCTTTCTAAAAACTATTAAAAATAAAAAGATTAAAATAAATTAAAAATAAATTAGTTATCAAAATGGAACTAGTCTACAACCCACTTTTCCTAAAACACAAAACAGAAAACCGCTAGGGGTGTTCGAAAAGATTATCTTATTTTTATTTCTCTATTAACTAATCTTCCTGATCTCCATCACATCAACATCTTCCCTTGGCTTTACGTCAGAAACAACCACCACCAAATCATTCTTCTTAATCATCTTATTTTGTTTCAGTATCTTTATAGCACCGCATACTGTACTTTCAAAGTCTTTTTTAAAATCAATCTGAAATGATGCTGTGCCCCAGTTTATCACAAGCTGTTTTCTCAGTTTTTTATCATCAGTAAAAGCAAATATATCAACATTAGGTCTGTGCTTGACGACCATCTCCAGTAATCTTCCCGATTTTGTAAAAACCAAAATTCCCTTCGCATTTAAACCCTCGGCATTAATACAGGCCCCCCTAGTAATTATTTCCTTGACATCTTTTTTCTCATCATTATCGGTATATCTTATCTTTGACTTAAACCTTTTCTGGATATTCTTTGCTATCTTACTCAGGGTTAGCACGCTCTGAACAGGATAATCGCCTTTTGTTGTTTCGCTCGTTAGCATTACGCAGTCAGCCCTTTCAAAAACAGCGTTTGCAACATCGGTAACTTCTGCCCTTGTCGGTCTGGGGTTATTAACCATGGACTCAAGAAGATGCGTAGCAACAATAACCGGAATTCCAATTTCCCTGCATTTAAGGATTATCATTCTCTGCACAATAGGTATCTCTTCAAATGGGAGTTCAACACCTAAATCACCCCTTGCTACCATTATTCCGTCTGCAGCATCAATTATCTCGTCAATATTCTTAATGCCTTCTGCATCTTCTATCTTAGCAATAATTTTTGCCCTGCACTTTGCATTGTCAAGAATATTCCTCATATCCATAACATCCTGCTTTCCCCTCACAAACGACTGCGCAACAAACTCAACATCATTCTTAATTGCCAGCTTCAAATCCTTTTTATCTTTTTCAGTAACAGCAGGCAGATTCACCCTTATCTTAGGCAGATTCACACATTTTTTATCCCCCAACATGCCTTTATTAAGAACCCTGCAGATTATATGATGAGGCTCAATCTTTAAAACTTCTAAAGCTATTAAGCCGTCATCAATCAGGATTATATCCTTCTTTTTTACATTATTGACCATATCGCTGTAATTAACATGAGTATGTTTTTCCTTTTCTTGTATGTCGCATGCGCTACTCACAGCAATCTTAAAAATATCCCCTTCCTCTAAACTAACCTCTTTTCCATTTGAATCCGTCCTTATTTCAGGACCAGTAGTATCCATCATTATTGCAACAGGCGCTGGAAAGTTAATTTCATTCACTTTGTCGATTATGCTCTGGTGCCATTCACGCGTACCATGAGACATATTCAGCCTTAGTATACTTACTCCTGCTTCTGCTAGCTCTAGGATTGCTTTTTTTGTATCGGTCTTAGGCCCGATGGTAGCGATTATTTTTGTCTTTCTCATTTTTCAAAATGATCAAATCCTTTCTCTAACTTTATTTTCTTGTTTTTATCCAAAATGTAAATTCCTTGTTTCTTATCTAAAATTCTGCCGACAACATAAATTTTGTCTTTAATTTTCTTCTTTAACAATGCTATATTTTTTTTATTGATTGTAAACACCAACTCAAAATCTTCCCCACCATATAATGCATAATCATAAACATCCTTGTTCACTTTTTTTGCATCATCAACAGCAGCTTTTGACAATGGTATTTTTTCCTTGTAAATGACAGCTCCTTTTTTGCTCGCATCGCAGATATTCCTTATCTCCTGCCCAAAACCATCACTAACATCCTCCATTGCATTAACATACTCTGCAATTTTCCCAGAAAAACCCAGCCTTGCTTTTGGCTCTAAATGAAATTTTATAGATTTCCCTTTTTTCTTTCTCCTCAGCAAATTCAGGCCGGCAGTACTCCCTCCCAAATCTCCGCTAACACATATAACATCATTAACTTTTGCATCCCTGCGCAGGCATAAATTCTTCTTTTCAGCAAAACCCAGCATAGCAACATTAATAACAATCTGCTTGGAATGAGTTATATCCCCCCCAATAATATTTATCTTATACCTCTTTCCTGTTTTATTAAGGCCTTTATACAGCCCTTCAATAAATTCAACATCAACATCTTTAGGCAAAGCAAGAGAGATTAAAGCATGCCTAGGCAAACCGCCCATTGCCGCAATATCGCTAACATTAACCTCAATAGCTTTCATTCCGATCTGCTCAGCATTACTCCACTCTAAAGAAAAATGGTCATCCTCCACCATCATATCAGTAGTAAACAACAAATACCTGTCTCTGTCAAACTTCAAAACAGCAGTATCATCCCCAATGCCGACAAAAACATCATCAGAAAATAATTTAGTTTCTTTGCTAATTCTCTTTATCAGTTCAAACTCCCCTCCAATATCGGCAACTTTCATTTTAATATCAATTAATGTTTTATTATTAAATTTTTAACCATTGAGTTATATTACACTACACAATTATTTGAGTATTTATCAGTTTTTATCTTTTGTTTATTTTTTTATGATATGTACTCTAACCAATTATCAAATTTCTTATCTTTTCCTTTAACAATCTCAAAATATTTATCCTTTATCTTTTTAGTCACTTCCCCTATTTCATCACTAATTCCAATATCATCTATACTTTTAATCCAGATTATTTCAGAGCCTGTTCCGCAGAAAAAAGCCTCATCAGCCTCCTTGATGTCCTCAGCTTCAAGCTCTTGCTCTATGGCTGTATAGCCTAATTCTTCCGCAATTCTCAAAATAGAATCCCGCGTAATGCCCTGCAAAGCACTTTTACTTGTAGGCGATAATAATAAGGCACCCTTTACAATAAACAAATTATGAGCAGGGCCTTCACTCACCATTCCGTCTTCATCCAGCATCAAAGCCTCATCATACCCCTGCCTTCGGACATCCTCCATAGCCAGAACTGAGTTTGCATAATTCCCGCTTATCTTAGCCTCAGAAACAGTAGCAGATTCATTTATCCTTTTAAATCTGGAAATTTTAACTTTTAAGCCGTCTTTGTCATTTTTAAAATCTGATATTACAATTGCACAATTAACAGAAACATTCTCTGGATAAACATTTAAGCATTCTCCATAAAAAATTAGGGGTCTTATGTAGCCTTCCTCAAAATTATTTGCCCTTACCATCTTTTTAACAGCTTCCTCAATTTCGTTTCTTGAAAATTTAAGCTCCATGCTAAGGGCATCAGCAGAATTAAACAACCTGTTAACATGTTCTTTTAGCCTGAAAACAGCAATGCCTTTCTCAGCCTTGTAAAACCTGATTCCTTCAAATACTGCAGTGCCGTAATGCAAAGAATGACAAGTTACATGAATTTTAGCTTCATCCCATGGAACAATTTTCCCATTGACCCAGGCTTTCATAAAATCACCTGAAAAAGCTAACATTGTTTTATTTAAAAACTTTTAGAAAAACACGACATTAAAATCCTTATCGCTAAACCCCACCTTTACTTTGTCTTTTTTATTAAACGCATATTCTCTGCCTAAAGAATCAACAACTAAAAGTCCTTTTTTCATGTCAGAAGTAATGGTTATTTTCCTGTTTTCTCCTAGAACCCCTCTCTTTAACTTGTATTTGCCGCTTAACCTTCCTTCATAAGGCTCCCTCACAACATACTCAAACTTCTTTGCCTCTAGCTTCAGTTTTTTCCCTCCGCAGCTCTTTATCCACGCATAAGAGCCGGCAGGAGTCGCAATTAAAATTCCGCTGCTTTTCTGCCTTTCTTGCCTGCCATTGATTGCAATATAATACCTTGAAGCAATGTACTCTTTATCAGAGCCAATGTAAAATTCATTCAAAGCCAGCTCAGGAACTTTTTTGCCGTTAATAAAAGCCTCAAGCCTCGCTAATTTCTTTATTTTGAAATTGTCTTCCATAACTCTTTTTATTTTTGTTTCAAAATCTTTTCTAGTAGCATTCAAAAAAAATCCTTCCTTCATCTTAACATCAGAATTGACTCCAAAAATAAGTTTTCCATTATTAATAAAATGAGAAGTTTTTAAAAAAGTGCCGTCTCCACCAACAGTCAATATCAAGTCTTTATTCTTAAAATCACTCTTTTTTAATTCAGTTCTACAAACAAGAGTATTCTTTATTTTCAGCTTGCCTAAAACATTCTTTACTTTGTTTATTGTCAGCTGGTCTTCTCTTGCATCAGGCTTTGAATAAACAACAAGTACGTTTTTTAATTTCATTTGTTAAATTTTAGATTGGTGTTATTTAAAGGTTTTGGGTAATTTTACAATTTTCTAAACCTATCCCGAGCATATAACTACAAATCAAATAAACTTAAATACATTCTTTGAATCCCTCTAGTTAATATGGTGGGAAAGAGATTAACTGTGTCTGAAGGTTACCCTATTTTAAAAACGTTGTATGGTGAAACTATTGACGAGTATATAGCCAACTTTGGCCCAGAAGCATTTCTGATAAAAATGACAGAAAAAGAAGTGCCTAAAGGCAGCAGAATGTTAAGTTTAACTGGGCCAGCCGGAGACAGAGGAGAAATTAAAGAACATCCATCTAAACTTGAGCAGCCCAGCAGAGAATTTGGCAAAGCGCTTGCCCAGAATTTAAAATTAAATTGCATAGATGCTGTTGCCTCAACTGGCGGCTGCCAATATGTAGGGGAATGGCAAAGTTATGAACTTCAAAAAAATAATCCAGATACTTATTTGGTTTCTTTTTCTCCCAGAAGGGATAAAGACTGCCTAAACCTGAACAACATTGCCCCCCATCTTAAGCACTACGATTTAATTGTTTACCCGGATATGAATATCTACTTAAGGTGTATCCTGGTTGGCGGCTTAAGTGATGTAACTTTTGCTACTCATGGGGCTGAAGGAACTTTTATTGAAGCACTTACAACAGCAAATAGGGGTATGACTGTTGCATTCTTTGATGTTGAATCTAAATATGGGGTATCCAAATTTGGTTCTGAGTT
>JADHVE010000053.1 GCA_016784195.1 Candidatus Woesearchaeota archaeon
AAGCAAATTACTGCAGTTTAAGCCTTTGCTCAAGGAGATTGTTAAATTAAGGCTAAGGCTCAGATATGGTGTTAAAGAAGAGCTGCTGCCTTTATTAAAATTAGAGCAGATTGGGAGGGCAAGAGCAAGAAAACTACACAGAAATAGAATCAAAGACATAGCAGACGTCAAAAAAGCAAGGTTAGAAACCCTGGAACAGATTCTGGGAAAAAAGATTGCTTTTTTCATCAAAAAGCAGGTTGGAGAAGATATTAAAGAAGTTAAGGACAATAAAAGAAAAGGCCAGATTAGTCTGAAGGATTATTAAAAATATCAAGGATAAAATGGTTTCTGGAAAATTATTTTTTGGGATAATGTTTTCTGATAAGGATATTTATAATGAGTGCCTAAAAGACTTGATTAATAATTTTGGAGAAGTAGAAAAAGAATCTTTTGAGTATGATTTTGACGAGTTTACTGATTATTATGAGAAAGAGATGGGGAGGTGGTTAAAAAAGAAGATAATCATTTTTAAAAAAGAAATTGAAGAGAAAGATTTGGTGGGGGTTAAAAAGTTCATTACAAAAATTGAAAAAAAATATTCTGAAAAAGGAAAAAGAAAAATAAACATTGACCCCGGCTTTGTTTCTGACAGGGTTGTTCTGGCTTCTTTTAAGAAAAAGGATTTTAAGAAGAATTTAGGAGAAGGGGTTTTTGCACATGAAGTTTTGAGGTTGGAGGATGGCAGAATAAAAGAGTTCTGGCATACTTTCAGGGATTATAAGGGAAAGAAAGTTAAGGAGTTTTTAGAAATAAGGTTTAACAAATAACTTTATTCCTCCCTCCCTCTTTTGCTTCATATAATTTCTTATCAGCATCATTAATTAAATCTTTAGAGTTATACTTGTTAAAACCTGGAAGAAAGGAGGCAATACCTGTACTGATTGTTATTTTATAAGGTTTATCTGTCTTTTTGCTAGTCAATCCAAAATTATACCCTCCTACTTTTTCTCTAATCCTATCACAAACATTAAAAGCTTCTTGTGCATTTGCCTTAACAAAAAGTGTAGCAAATTCTTCTCCACCATATCTTGCTGGAACATCAAATTCCCTAACACTGTTCTTAATTAAACTCCCCATGAGTCTTAATACATTATCTCCTTCAAGATGTCCAAATCTGTCATTAACCTTCTTAAAAAAGTCAATATCCCACATAGCTAAAGATAATGGATATTTAAAACGATTAGCTCTTATTAATTCTTCATCGAGTTTAGCCCCAAAATACCTCCTATTATAAAGGCCTGTTAAAGGGTCTTCACTGTATGACTTAGTATTTACTATCCCGATAGATGCGTGCTCAGTCAATGTCATCAGCATTTCTTGGTGTTTTTGAGTAAACTCTTTTTTGCTGTCAAGAACTTCTAAAACACCAATCACATTCCCCCTATAGTTTAAAGGAACTGCTAAAATTGATTTAGGTATATAACCTGTTATATCATCAATCCGAGGTATATGATAACCATTTTCAGAAGAATTATTAGTTAAATAAGGCTCACCACCTTGTGCTACTTTCCCTACTATTCCTTCTCCTAATTTAAGCCTAATATTTTTAATATCTTCTGCATGCTCGCCATGTACGACCTCAAAATACAATTCATTTGTTAATTCGTCAACCAACATCAAAGAGCTTGATTCTGCTCCTGTAATTTTTTCACTTCCGTACATAATCTCAGATAGCAAACCTCCTATATCATTTATAGAAAGCATGAATTTTTTATCTAGGTCAGATAAGAACTTATAAAACTCCCGTTCTCTTTCTAATTCTTCGATCCTCTTCACTAATCCACTGGTATTAGCCATATAATTCTAAGGTTTGAATAAGTATTTATAAATCTTTTTATTTTTACTATGGTATAGTAATCAATTATTTTTTGATAATATTTATAAATTAAGAATAATTAGTTAGATTCATGCCCCTATAGTTTAGCTTGGATAAAATATGAGCTTGCGGAGCTTGTGACCGGGGTTCAAATCCCCGTAGGGGCGTTCTTGGAGCTTTATGCTCCACTAATTCATCACAATACTTATTGGATAAAATCCTTAGCTGGGCTTTAATTCCAACAAAAGTTTTTTAGTAAAATTTAAATACTCTAATCAGAATTATACTCCCAAGAGGTGATTTTGATGACAATAACATATGCATATAAGTTTACAGGACTTATAGTACTGGTTCTGGGATTGTTATTTTTTCTGAGAGACATGGGTCTTAATTTGATTGGGAACACAAGCGGATGGACCATAGTGATTGTCTTGTTAGGATCTGCAATTTTGGCAGGAATGCCTCATGTGCAAAAACCAGCAAAAAAGAAAGTTTAATTTTTTTCTTATTTTTTTTGTTTTTCATATAATTTCTTGATGTAATCCATGCTGGTTGCGTCTTTTGGTTTCTTATCTAAATTACGAAGACGTATTAAGCGTGGAAATCTAAGGGCAAAGCCTGAATCATATGTTGGGCTTTTCTGGATTTCTTCATATTCCACCTCTATGACTATCTGAGGTTTGAGCTTTACTTCTTTTCCTTCTTCAGAGGTAATTAATGGATTTAGTAGTTTTGTGAGTTCTTCAAAACTGACTCCTTCCTCTGTTTTTTCTTTAATCCCTGTGCCTACCTTGCCTATTTCAAGAAAATTTCCATCTTCATCAATACAGGCTATAGTAAACGAGCTTAGCCAATTAGCTCTTTTTCCTTGCCCCCATTCAGCCCTGGTTATAACAGCATCAACGCCTTCCTGCTGCCCCTTATACTTGACCATGTACCCAACTCTCGCACCGGGCTTATACGGCGCATCTAATTTCTTGAACATGATTCCTTCATTCCCTTCATGAATAGCTTCTTTATAGAATTTCTCAACATCTTTATTTTTTGATGTTGTCAGGCTTTTAGCAATAATTATTTCCTTAGGCTGTTTCTTTATTATCTTATTAAGCAAAGAATGCCTCTCCTTAAATGGCTCATTCAGCATATTTTTCCCTTCATAATATAAAACATCAAAAACATTAACCTCAACTGGAAACTCTTCAGACATCCGCTCAATATCATATTTGCGCTTTATTCTCTGGGAAATGCTCTGGAACGGCAGGTAATCCCCTGTTTTTCTGCTATAGCCTACTGCTTCTGAATCAATTATAAATTCCTTGCCTTTGACATATTTCTTTATACATCTGACAACCTCCGGAAACCTATTAGTTACATTCTCCAAGCGCCTTGTGAATATCTCTACATCATCGTTTTTCTTATGAATCTGCATTCTGAATCCATCATATTTATACTCAACTTCAGCTGGCCTGCCGCACCTCTCAAAGCCTTCTTCTACGTTATCAACCTTCAAAGCCAGCATCACCTTGATAGGTATTCCTACAGATAATTTCATCTTATTCAACCCGCCAATGCCTTTTGTTTTTGCTGTTTCTGCCACAACAGAAAAATCATTGGTAACATCAAATGCTTTCTGGACTGCATTTGCATATTTGTTATACTCTTCCAGGTTATCAACTTCTATCTTATTTTCTTTTTTATTATATCTTAAACCAAACTTACTGGGAAAAAATGCCCACCCTATCGCATCCCTTATGCTGCCTTCACCTACTCCAACCCGAAGTTCCTGCAAAACAGTCCTCACTATATACTTAGCCTCAAGCGCTTCTGCAGAAGTCAAAAGCTCTGCTACAAGCTGTACCTTTCTCTCAACAGTCCCTGCCCCTTCCAGCTCTGCTAATTTTCTTAAGTTAGTAAAAACCTTCTTGATTGTAAGTTCCTGAAAATCCAATGTTCTCTGTTTTTTTGTTTTTATCAGATTTTCAGCAACCAAGCCCAAATCTCCTGTTTTCTTCCATTCATTCTCTACTCTAAAAGCATCGATGCCGGATGCTATGCTTATTGTCTTTATTACTAATCTGGAAGCTACGCCTATCTCTCTCTCGTCCCAATTCGGAAACAATCTCCCCTCAATAAGAAGCATTATAATTGGCAAATTTTCTTTTGAAGTCTTTTTTAACAATTTAGAAATAATCTCTGTTTTCTCCAGCCTTTTTGTTGTTTTTTCCAGTTCTTCGTATATTTTAACCAGTTCTAGATATTTCATAGCGGTAAATATAAATACAGGTAGTTATATAAATATTTTGTTAAGAAATAAACCTTATTAAAAGCACAACTAAACACCACGAGTTCTCTCAACATACAACCTAGGCTCCAAAATCTCTTCCTCATTAGGAATATTGTCCTTCAGCCTGTTGACAATAGAAGCCAAATTATCTTTTCCCGTTTCCCAAACACCTCGAATAAACTGCCCTCCAACTAAATATGAACACTCTTCATTTATAAAATCCAGCTTAACTCCATCCCTACTTCCAGCAACCCAAAGATTCCTGAGCTCTTTTGCCCTTTCTACAGCCTTAGGATCTAAAGCACCAATCTTATAGTCAAAAATATCCCTAATCTCCTGAAACATTCTCTCTCCATAATATTTTTTTCCAAAATATTCCAAACCCTCCATCTGCATCGCCACCCCCTCTTGCAATGCACACAAAACCTTCAATCCCCTATCTCTACCTAATATCTCACAACAATCCTCTTCACTCCAAATTCTATCAAAACCAATATGAGACAACTCATGGACAATAGCATCTGCCTCCACCCTCTTGTGAAACAAAATAAAAATTTCATCATTAAAATAAAGACCTTCGTTAAAATCAAAACTCTCCCCCATAGAAGAATACACCCTGCACCCCCTAATACTAGGAAACTCCTCCAAAACTATTTTCTTACTATTCAAATCAGAAAACATCTGACAAACTTCCGTTTCACTAGGACTAACAAAAGAAAAATAGAACAACCCCAAATCAATACCCTGAACAGACAAGTAGTCTTTTTTAATATCTACAAGCTCTTCCATCATTTGCTCATTTCTAAGTTCATCCATAAAGTTGTTTACAAATAACTCCTTATAAGTTTTTATGTGATTCAAATATTTTTAACTCTCTGGCTCTGGTGAAACCATCCAATTTTCACTAACCCCTGGAAAAACAAATATGTCAAAATTCCACTAGAGAAACAATTAAACACCCAAAGTTCTCTCAACATACAACCCCGGCTCCAAAACCTTCTTCTACATTATCAACCTCCAAAATCAGCATCCAGCCTTTTTGTTGTTTTTTCCAGTTCTTCGTATATTTTAACCAGTTCTAGATATTTCATAGCGGTAAATATAAATACAAGTAGTTATATAAATATTTTGTTAAGAAATAAACCAATAAAAGGAAACCCACGTTAAAAATAGTAAATAATTTTTTATTTTATCAAAATTAATTAAAAAAGAGTTAAAATGGAAGTTTTTGAATGTATAAGATCAAGAAGGTCTATAAGAAAATACAAGGACAAGCAGGTTCCCTGGGATGATATTGTTACTATTATGCAGTCTGGCAAATATGCTCCTTCTGCCGGCAATCTGCAAAACTGGAAATTTATAGTTGTCAAAGACGATGGTAAAAGAAAAGCAATAGCAGAAGCCTCTCTGCAGCAATGGTGGATGGAACAGGCACCAATCCATATTGCAGTTATAGGGGATCCGGAAAAATCAGAAAAATTCTATGGGGCAAGAGGAAGAAGATTGTATATGATACAGGGTGTTGCCGCTGCTATTGAAAATATGTTATTAACAGCACATTCTCTTGGATTAGGCACCTGCTGGGTTGGAGCTTTTGACGAAGACGAGATAAGAAGGCTGCTTAGTTTACCAGAACAGGTTGATGTTCATGCCATAATCACAATAGGCTATGCTGACGAAACCCCTGAAACACCACCCAAATACAGAATTGAGCATATGATGTTTTTTGAAAAATGGTGGGGCCGTATCGAAAGCCCAAAAACACACTTGGGCTGGTGGAGTGTAGCAAATGAAAAAATGGTAAGAGACGGGGCAAAGTTGGTCAAAAAGACAGGAAACAAACTTAAGGAAAAAGTAAAGAAAAAAGTCAGTGAATACCAGAAGAAAAAATAGTTCTTTTTTTACAGATGAATTTTTGATTTAATTGATTATCATTATTTCTACTAAAATTCTATTAAAAAAAAGAAAAAATCCCCTTCACAGGGGATTAAATTTGCCTTCACTGTTAAAACGTTGGGGGTGGTTTTAAATAATGAAGGCAAAGAAAACGCCGCCTTAAACAGAGTTTAAGGCGTCACCACAAAGACTAAAGGGGTGATCGTTATTTGCCTTAACTATTTCCTCATTGAATTATTTCTATGCCCAATTCTTCACCTAATTCTGTGACTTCTTTTGTTGATGCATAGTCAACCTTGCCAAGTATCCAGGGGGATTTTACTCCTGTAATTATAGTCATTACAGTCAGCTTTCCTTTCATATCATCATCTACACGAGCTCCCCAGATAACATTAGCATCTGCATCAAGGTTGTCTGTTACTGCTTCTCCTATTCTGTTTATATCGTCCAAAGTCATATCCGGGCCTCCACAAATATGGATTAGTGCTCCTGTCGCACCTTTATAGCTTATATCCAGTAATGGATTGGACAAAGCACCGTTAACCGCCTCTTCTACTCTGTTCTCTGTATCAGAAGAGCCTACGCCAATAGCGGCTACTCCTCCATTTGTCATTATTGTCTTCACATCTGCATAATCCAGATTAACCAAACTAGGAACTGCAATT
The DNA here is from genome assembly GCA_016784195.1 of Candidatus Woesearchaeota archaeon. Lineage (GTDB taxonomy): Archaea > Nanobdellota > Nanobdellia > Woesearchaeales > GW2011-AR4 > BS150m-G64. The sequence continues at coordinate 6,704 of JADHVE010000053.1, forward strand.
GTCTCCACAATACCTTTGATCATAGTCGCAATCAATTCATTTGCAACTGCAAAAGCCTGTTTTATTGGAAGATTACCTGCTATATTCACTAATCTGTTATTATCAATTACAATTACTGTATCAGAAACCTGCCTTAACTGTTGCAGTCCAAATTCAGCTTTATCAACTCTTGCACGTTCAATCTTAAAGGGCATAGTAACAGTTCCTATAACTATTGCACCAGTATCCTTAGCTACTCGAGCTATAACTGGAGCTCCACCGGTTCCTGTTCCGCCACCCATGCCTGCGCATACAAATACCATATCAGATCCTTTCAAAGAATCCTTAATTTCCTGCAAACTTTCCTTAGCTGCTTCTGCTCCCTTTTCAGGAAAACCTCCACAACCTAAGCCTCTTGTGACTTCTTTGCCAAGCAGGAACTTTTTATCACTGTTTATCATATTAAGGTGCTGTTGGTCAGTATTGACTCCTATAATCTCAGCTCTCTTAACACCTTTATTATACAGCCAGCCAACCATATTATTACCAGCTCCCCCTACGCCTATAATTTTTATATTCGCCTGGTGTACGTCCATCCCCTCAAATTGTGCATCCTGCTCCAATGCATTGTTTACTACAAACTCCATTTTTTCACCCCGATTTTATTGTGGTTTTAAAAATATACTTTCCAACACAAATATTAGAGTACCAAAATATTTATATTGAAGCTGTTATGTATATTCTCCTAGAAACAGTTTAACACTTGTGCCAACAAGTCATTTAAAGCTGTTTTATAGTTTTTTAAATACTAAAAAACTAATACAACCAAAAACTAACCTTTAAATTGTTGCTTTTCGCCAAAAAAGCAATTGAACCTGAGTTTTTCGCCAAAAAAACTCATTAAACGTTTTCTTTAATTATATTTAAATTGTTAATTTAGTATTTAAAGATTTCTAAAGTCTAAAATATATATTTCAGTGACTATATCAGATGAATAATCATTAATTTTATAAAATCTCTGCCCATTCTCCGCACTATGACTCTGTATTTTATTGGCTTAGGGCTAAATGATGAAAAAGATATCAGCCTAAAAGCTTTGGAAATAATAAAAAAATGCGATTTTGCCTATTTAGAAAGCTATACTTCTAAGTTAAATGTTTCCATAAATGATTTAGAAAAATTGTATGATAAAAAAATAATAAAGGCAGGCAGGGATATGGTCGAAAACAAAGCTGAAAAAACAATCTTAAAGCAGGCAAAAGAAAAAAGTATTGCTTTTTTAGTTGTAGGAGATCCAATGGCAGCAACAACCCATGTGGATTTATTCTTAAGGGCTAAAAAACTTGATATCAAAACAAAAATTATCCATAACGCTTCTGTTTTAACTGCAGTAGGAATTACCGGCCTTGAGCTGTATAAATTCGGCAAAACAACAAGCATACCATTTAATAACGAAAATATCAAATCACCAATAGAAACCTTAAAAAATAATCAAAAATTTGGACTCCATACATTATTTTTGCTGGATTTAGATCCTGAAAACAACAAATTTTTAACAATAACTCAAGCTGCCAAATATTTGCTCAAAAATAAGGTTAAAGAAAACACAAAAGCAGTTGCTTGTGCCTCATTAGGCTCAGACAATCCGTATATTAAATATGACTCATTAGAAAATTTAAAAAAATT
>JADHVE010000054.1 GCA_016784195.1 Candidatus Woesearchaeota archaeon
CAAAAACCTAGAAACCAAAAGCCTTCCATTAGTCAGTAGCCGGATCTATATTCATAACCTCTTTGGTTTTGCCTGTTTCTTGCACTTGGTTTTTATCTAAGATAACTATCAGATTATCCAGCTGATGGTGGGCTGCTGCCATCGCTGCTTCCCAAACTGAACCTTCTTGTGATTCACCATCACCAATCAAAACAAATACTTTGTAGTTTTTTTTATCTAGTTTTCCTGCCAATGCAATTCCATTTGCAAAACATATGCCCTGGCCTAATGAGCCTCCAGCAAAATCAACTCCAGGAGTGTTTAATTCAGGATGTCCTTGGAGCATGTTGTCAATTTTTCTGAAATTATCCAGCTCTTTTTTATTAAAAAATCCCTTCATGGATAAAGCTGCATAATAAGCAGGCGAAGCATGACCTTTGCTTAAAACAAACCTATCGCGGTCTTTCCAGCTAGGCTTTTTTGAATCTATATTTAATTTGTAGAAATAAAGTGCTGCTAATAAATCAGATTCTGATAATGAGCCGCCGAGGTGGCCTGACTGGGCGTTATAGACAATTTTCAATGATTCTTTTCTTAGTTCATTTGCTATTTTTTTTAATTCTTCTATGTCCATTTTAAATCCCCTTCTCTAATTTGGATGGGATGTAGTTTGTTTTTATACTTTTTGTTTAATCTGTTAAGAAAAAGAAAAAAGAAAAATTATAATTTTTTGATTGCTTCCTGACCAGGCTTCATGTTTTTCCAGGATGTATCAAACAAGCTCTCTAAAGCGTTTGCAAAGAAAGGTGTGTTGACCCAAATTCCTATGTCATAAGTTGGATGTACTTCCTGGTCGTCAAGAACCATGAATACTATTTCTTTTCCGTCTACAACACAGAATCTTGCTTTGCTGTCTGTGCTTCTGACATCTGCAACACTCATGATTTCTTTTGCTGCTGCTGCTGATTCTTTAGTTATAGGTGCTGCAACCCTTATTTTAACGCCGCGTTTCTTTAACTTTTCAAATACAGGCATTAAGCCTTCTACTTTTCGCATTAAGCCCTGCGAGGTGGTCATCAAAGTCACTGTGTTCTCTGCATTTTTTATTGCAAGCTCCAGATGGTTATAGAGATTGTGCCTTCCTCGCAACGAGCCTGAAAGGTCAGACGGCTCTATTAATTCAACACCTTGTGTGTGGAGGTCGTTTAATTCTGTTATAACATCCGTGCCTTTTAAGTCTGTTAATTTCTTTAGTTGATTTTTAGCATCTTCCTGGACATTCTTCTTGACTCTTTCAAGAACTTCTTTTGGCGGAACCGCTATGTACTTAATTGGCTTCCCTATTTTCATCACTACAAAGCCTTTTTTTTCCAGACTCTCTAAAACATCATAGCTTCTAGAGCGTGGAACGTCTGCGATGTCAGAAAGTTCTCCTGCTGTTGAAACTCCTCTAGAAAGCAGCGCTGTCCAAATCTTTACCTCATATAAATTCAGGCTAAAATACCTTCGTAGTTTACTTAAAAATTCTTCTTTTACTATCATATAAAAGCACCCCCTTTTTTTTATTTTACGGGGATAAAAAGTGTGGTACTACTATTAATATGTTACTGTTTTGTACCACATTACAGTGATTTACTTTAATTTAGTAACATATTATTACAACTTTAAAGTTAAAACATATTTAAGTATAACTAATATATAAACCTTTTGTTCGTAAAGTATAAAATGCGTTTTTTAGTAACTTGAATTAGAATTTTTCTAAAGTAGAAGTATCTCCTACTTTTTGGCCCAGTTCTTGTGATTTTAGAATGCGCCTCATTATTTTTCCAGACCTTGTCTTCGGCAGGTTTTTCCTGAACTCTACTTCGCGAGGGTATGCATGACCTGCTAATCTTTTTTTGACAAACTTCTGGATGTTTTTTTCTAAGGCAGCAGAGGGTCTGTATCCAGGTTTTAATGTTATGAATGCTTTGATTATTTCTCCCCTTAGCTTATCAGGCTTTCCAATAACTCCTGCTTCTATTATGGCAGGATGCTCGACTAATGCAGATTCCACTTCAAAAGGACCCACCCTTTCACCAGATGTTTTGATTACATCATCATCACGGCCTATGAACCAAAAATAGCCATCCTTATCCTTAAATGCTTTGTCTCCAGTTATATACCATCCTTTTTTAAAATAAGAGTTATATTTCTTTTTGTTTTTCCAGATATCACACATCATAGATGGCCAACCTGGCTTGATTGCTAAGGTGCCTTGTTTGTTTGCGGGCAATTCTTTTCCATTATCATTTATTATGGCTGCTTTAATGCCTGGAACCGGCTTGCCCATAGAGCCCGGCTTGATGGGCATTAAAGGGTAGTTTGCAATTACTATGCCTCCTGTTTCTGTCTGCCAGTAATTGTCATGGAATGGCCTTTTGAAAACTTTAATACTCCATTTTACTGATTCCGGATTTAATGGTTCACCGACTGAGCACAAGTGCCTTAAGCTTTTCAAGTTGTATTTTTTTACCAGCTTATCTCCATAGCGCATTAACATCCTAACAGCGGTAGGCGCTGTATACCATACAGTTACCTGGTATTTTTGTATCAGGCTGTACCATTTTTCCGGGCTGAATCTTCCTGCATATACTAAAGAAGATGCTCCTACAGACCATGAGCCAAGAATCTCGTAAGCAATGCCTGTTACCCAGCCAGGGTCAGCCGTACACCAATAGACATCATTGTCCCGTATATCTAAAACATATTTTGAAGTCATATGCTCATGTAAACAAGCTAAATGTGAATGGATCACTCCTTTTGGCTTGCCTGTTGTTCCTGATGTATAAAGCATAAAAGCAAGATCTTCCGGGCCTGTTTCCTCTATTTTGAATTCTTGTGAAATTGTTTCCATTTCTTTTTGATAATCTATTTCCTGTTTTGATCTTTTTTTATCATCTACAACTATTATGTGCTTTAACTCAGGCAGGTTCCTTTTTACCTGATATATTCTTTTTTTGAGCTCTTTGGTTGTTACAACAATTTTTGCACCCGAGTCTTTTAACCTATCTTCAAGGGCTTTGCTTTGGAAAGCTGAGAATAATGTTCCTGCTATTGCTCCTGTTTTTAAGATTCCAATAAATGCAATGTAAAGCTCCGGCACTCTCGGGAGGAATAAGAAAATTCTATCTCTTTTTTTTACTTTATATTTTTTCAGAAGGTTTGCAAATTTATTAGATAATAAGTCCATTTCTAGAAAAGAGAATTCTTTTTTTTCTCCATTTGGACCTTCCCAGTATAATGCAACCTTGTTCTTTTTTTCTGTCAGAGTATGTTTTGTTATTGCGTTGTATGCTGCATTTAACTTATTTTTTTTGATCCATTCAATTTCTTTGTAGTGTTTTTTGTAATTAAAATTTTTATATGTCTTGTTGTAATCTTCTAAGTTCGGTTTTACCTTAAAGTAAGATTTTGGTTTTTTTATTAGTTTTGAGAATTTCAATTTAAAGCCTCTTTTTTGTTTTTGTAATGTTTAATTGATTCTTTATTTTAATTGTTTATTAAGTTTGTTATTTAATAATTCATCTTGTACCTTAGAATTGCTCCGATTCCTCCAAGGCCATTTAATTTTTTTCCGCCTTCATGCTCGGAGCTTATTATTAAGACTGTTCCTTTTGCCTGCTCTGTTGTTTTTAAGATTGCTTCAATTTTTTCATAATTGTTTTGGTCCCTGCTTTTTATGATTAGTGTGTCTGTTATTAATAATTCGTTTATTGCTCCTGCAAAAGCCGCGTTTTCAGTTTCTTTTAAGCCATATGCTGCTAAATTATTTTTTGAAATTTCTTCTAATAATTTTTCTACTTCACCCATCTCTTTTGAGATTCTTTCCTGTTTTAATGCCTGTATTGTTTCCGGCCTTTTCAGGACTTCATCGATTCCGTTTTTTCCTACTGAAGAGCATGCTGCCAAAATTATTTTAGGCTTTAAATCTTCATCATTTAATTCTTTCATCAAATCTTCTTTCCAGAAAGCAGGGCTTGCAATAATTATCTGGTTCAGGTTATATTTTTTATCGTAGGCCATGAGTTGTTTTATAATTTCTAAATAGAAATTTCCTTTTGTATGTTCAAGGTCTGCTTTTTTTTGTACATTGCCTTTAATGCTGCTTAACATCTCATAGCCGTATTTTTTCATCAAGGCAAAATGAGCTTCTTCACGATCGTGGATAACAACCACTATTTTAGAAATTTTTTCTGAGCATGCTTCTTTTAATTTGTCTAACTGAAATTTAAGCCATTTTTCCTTGATTATTGTGATTATTGAATTTTCCCTTAGGTTAAATGTATGGTAAGAATCCAGCTTTATATCTTCCGGCGCTTCTTTTATCTTTCCTGAAACCCTTAAGATATCTGAGGTTTTAGAGAATTCTATTTTTTCTGCTTCAATTTTCAGGAAAACAGGCTTTTTTATTATTTTTATGTTTCTTTGCTCTTGCTCACCTAATTTTATTTTCCTTATTGTTTTGCCTTTAATTATGTCTTTAGGCTCTATTATAGTGCTTAGATACCATAAATCGTCAAGATTCTCTACTTTTAGCTTGATTTCTCCTTTTTTAAGGTTAAAATGTATTTGTTTCATAGGGATTTTTGAGAGTATAAATGCCTGAAAATGGTTGTATTTTCGATACATTTATATATAAACTTATTCATTTCTTTACACTAAGGTAGGTAAATTTATATAGCGGATAAACTAAATGCCTGTAAAAACTGTTTAGTACGTGGGCTATATGATAATAAAAGGTGATTTTATGAATAAAGGGCAAAGCGGTGTGAATGCTGCCATACTTGTGGCTATTATTCTTGGTTTAATCGTATTATATGTGATTTATTTGCCTGCATCTGAAAGAGAGAAATTATTGTATAATAAATCAAGTTCTGTAGATTCCGGAGATAACGAAGATGATGATGTTTTGCTTCTGAAGTTTCCAAATAGGCTGGATAAGGTCGATAAAGTAGACAAGAAAACACTGCCTAATGTTTATTTATTTAAGTCAACGCAGGCAAAAGAGATTGAAAGTATAAATCCTTTTTCTGTGAGAAACGGCGTTTTTGATAAAAAAGAAAAAACAGTGAGTTTTTCTATCGACAATGTAGAGAATATCGATAATGTTTTGTTGTCTTTTAATTCTAAAAAGCGTAAAGGCATTTTAATCATAAAACTTAATGGTGATGTAATCTATGAGAACGAAGTTGGAGGTGAGTCTGTCGGGCCTATCCAACTAAAGAAATCCCGTTTAGAGAAAGATAATAATTTAGAATTCAGCGTTTCTTCTGTTGGATTCAAATTCTGGACAACCAATGAGTATAGCATGGACAATGCAAAGATTATTGGAGATATTACTGATGTTACGAGGCAGAAGAGTCAGAATATTTTTTCATTGACGCAAACAGATTATAATAATTTAGAAACTGCTAAACTGAAGTTTATTCCGTATTGCAGCGGAGTAGTTGATGTAGGGATGTTAGATGTCTCTGTTAATAACCGCGGAGTGTTTTCTGCTGTGCCAGTTTGTGATGATCCGTATAAGCAGACAATTCCTTTAGGTATCCTTAATGGTGGAGAAAATTTTATTGTGTTTCAGACAAGCAAGGGAAGCTACAGTATTGAGCAGATTGAACTGGAATTTGAAGTCAAAGATACTAAAAAAACGGTTTATTATTTTGAGATTAACCAAAGCAAATGGGATGAAATAGTGGATGACAACAAAGATGTAAAACTGAAGATGGAGTTTGTTGACGATGATGAGAATAAAAGAGCAGACCTTAATATTAACGGACATCTTACCAGCTTAGACCAGGATGAAAAAGACTATAGTAAAAGCATAAAGACTTGGGTTGACCAAGGAAATAATTATGTTGAAATACAGCCAAGAATGGAATTAGATATCAGAGAGCTTAAGGTTGAGATTGAATAAGATTAAAAAATTAAATATCATAAAAAAGAGCTAATAATAAATTTTCCAGTAAAAAAATATTAAAATAATTTAAATCTTTAAATTATAATTAAAGAGGTGTGTTTGAGAAGAATTCTGTATTTGATTTTGTTATTGTTGAAAATAAAAAATGGTAAAAAAGACTGATTTTTCAAAGTATGGGTATGTTCTTAAGAGGATGATGGTAGATAAGAGTGGACAAACTAACCCCTCAGATAAGGAAGAACTTCGAGCTGAAATTATATCAGAAGAGCAAAGAAGAAGGGAGAGGTCAGAGAGGGAAACAGTCGAAGAACAAGCACAAAGAGAACACAACTATCGGATGGAGAACAAAAGGTTTAGAAAACAAGAGAAAGATGATGAAGAACGGGAAGAAAAAGAAGAAAAGAGAGGAGAGAAATGGAAAGTAACTAGAGCGAAAGAATGGGTTGAAGGTAAAGGAAAAAGAGCTAAGGAAGTTATGCGGGGAGATATTGCCGGTGCTGGTGGTGAGGTTGGCGGCTGGATGTTTATTTTAATGACTGTTCTGTTGTATATCTTTGATATGTTCTTCCGTTATAATGGCATAAATGCCCAAAGATTTCTGGATAATCTGAGGTTTACTAGTGTTGAAAGTTATATTGGATGGTTTTTTAACAGCATTGTTTTGACCTTATTAATAGCATATTGGGTTTTATACAGACCAGATCCAAAAGAGTTTATCTCGTGGTTTTTAGTTGCTGAAGCACTTTCATTGATTATTTTTATGGGGGGTATGGGCAGTATGCTTATCCACCTTTCATTTGTCATTACTTTTTATTTCCTTTATATAAGGTATTCTGCAAAAGAAGGTGCAGGAGGTTATGCCGGAGCAAATTACATTTTCTTTTTTCTCTTAGTCTTTGATTTTTTTGGTTATGGGATACTTGCAGAGATTGTCAAGAATCCGATTGTGTCCAACAGGCTAATAATTCCTATATGGTTTTATTTTGCGTTGATATATACCCATGAAAAAGAAAGAAGTTTCTGGATTAACATGGTTATAGTTATAGTTATACTGATGAATGTGTTTTATTTTGTCGGTGGAATAGACGGCTTGAGGAGCATGAGTGCTACATTGACAACTGAAGAAAAACAGGAGGGAATAAATTTTTTAAGGACTGGGTGGAAAAATTTTGCAGACAGCTGGAAACAAGCACTGGAGGGTTTAAGTGCAGATATGGATGCTCAGCTCATACAAGCTTCAGGAGGGTATTACCAAGGCAAAGTAGAGAAAAATAAGATTGGTCCGTTAGGTGTTTTTATAAACAAGCTAAAAACTTCCCAGCCAAGATATTATGAAAAAGAGAAAGTTATTATCTGGGGCACAGTAGAAGCACTAAGCCTTGGAGAGGGAATTAATGTAGAAATCAAATGTCATAAGAAAGATGAGGAAAAATACGCTACTGAAGTTATTCCGAAGGAACAGCCTTTTACAATGTACAGCAAGGAAATCAGAGATTTTGAGTGTGTTTTTGATCCAAGTGAAGAAATGGAAACTCCATGGTACGCTGATTTGGGAATACATACCATAGCTGTTGATGCTGAATTTAATTTTGGAACATTGGCTTATCTGAAATCCTATTTTATAGATACAGAAAGAAAGAGAGATATGGTGAGGGAAGGGCTTGACCCTTTCAAGGAGTTTGGAATAAAAGATACTGAGCCTATAGCAGTTTATACTGACGGTCCTGTAATTATAGGGATGGAAACAACTTCTCCAATAATTGATGTTGGACAAGGAGCGATAACCCAGCCAAGGCTGGGAGTTACCTTAGAAAACAAGGAAGGCTGGGAAGGGGTAATAAGAAATTTGTCTGAATTGGTAATTTTAACACCTCCTGGAGTAAATATAGATCTAAACTCGGAGCCATGTACTTTTGGTTTCGAGAAGTATGGAATTAAAAATTGTGAAGAAGATTCCTGCGTGAATTTAGAATACAATCCCTGCATGAAAGTTTGTGGATCTAATCCAGAAGAAAGTTGTGAAACAAAATGCGAAAAGGTAAAAGAAAGCTGCATAAGCGACTGCAAAGTCATGTTTGGAGAGAATGAAGAAGAAGTTTATACTGGATATTCTTTAGATGTTAATAAATTAGAGCCTCGTGATGCGTTTAAAGATATAGACCGGTTTAGGTCGTTCAGCTGCAGGCTTAATGTGGAAGAAAGTGTTTTAGGCAACACCCCTATAACTGTCAAGTATTTCAGAGCAAAAGCAAGATATAACTATGTGGTAAGTAAGGATATTGATGTGCAGATACAGTCAGCACCTGGGACTGCTGGGAAGGTTAGTGAAAAAGTTGAGATATCAGAATTAGTTCCAGGGAATATAGGTGAAAAGATTAAAACTCATGCTAGAAGTATTCTTGGAATAGGGAATGTAG
>JADHVE010000055.1 GCA_016784195.1 Candidatus Woesearchaeota archaeon
CAGCTGCTTTTTCTGTTGTTAGGGGAGTATATTTTTTCTGTTTCCATAGTTCATAAAGTTCAGTTCCTTTCAGGACCATACATGGATAAATCTTCAGCATATCCGGCATGAAATCTGAGTTTGAAAAATACTCCTTTAATGCGGCCAAATCTTTTTCTTTGGTTACTCCAGGAAGACCAGGCATTACATGGTAATTTATTTTAAATCCCAGATCTTTCAGAATTCTTGTTGATTCGATTGAATCTTGGACCGAATGCCCTCTTTTGATTTTTTCCAGAACTTTGTCATAGATTGTTTGAATCCCCAGTTCTACTCTTGTTGCTCCTAATCTCAGCATTTCATTTCCATGTTTAAGTTTGGAATAATCCGGCCTTGTTTCAATTGTTAATCCTGTGCATCTGATATTTGATTTTTCATTTCTTAACTGTTCTTTTTCTAATTTTATACTGGATTTTTTATTAATGGATTTTTTTATATTTATTACTTGTTTGATTGATAATAATTTTTTAAAAATGGAGTTTTGCCTTTTTTTATCTTTAATATTTCCAGGCAATTCAAAGAGTTCTTTAAATTTGATGATGTCGAATTCATTTTTTTTGAAAAATAAATCAGAGAAATCGTTCATTGCCTTAAAAGCATATTTAATGAACTCTTCCTGATATTTTTCCGGAAAGCTTGGAAAGGTTCCGCCCATTATTATCAATTCAATCTTATCCGGAACGTGGCCTGAGATAATGTACTGCTCTAAGCGGTTCATTACCTGAAGATAAGGGTCAAATTTGTTTCTTATGGCTCTTCTTGTTGCCGGCTCTTTTCCAGTATATGATTGAGGGATGTCTCCAAAAGAGCTTTTTGGGCCTCCAGGGCACATGATGCACTTGCCATGAGGGCATTTTATTGGCTTTGTCATTATTGCAGCAACGGCAACTCCTGAAATAGTTCTTGTAGGTTTTGTTAATAAGTATTTTTTTATTTTAGAAATGTCTTTTTTATCTGTATTCATCAGGATGTCAATGTCAAGAGGGATTTTTTTTAGTTTGTATTTTTTACAAAGCTCAGTTTTTAATTTAGCTAATTGTTTTTTGTTTGGTTTTTTCTTCTTTATCAATCCTGTTATTTCTTTAAAATAATCATAATGCATAAAGAAAAAGAAAGGTGGGTTGTTTATAAATATAACTTATATTGTCAAGTCAATCATTCCATCTTGGAAAAAAATAGTTTAAATGTGATCTAAACAAGAAAAAAATTTTTGGCACTTAAATTGATTTGACTCCTTAATATCAACCACCTAAAGTTTTAATGTAAAATTCTATCATAATGAAAAAAGTGTATAATAAAACCAGAGCAATACCCTCTTTTACATATAATTTTTTTCCACTTTCTACAAAGGTTGCAAATATAAAGGCAATAATCAGCATAAGTAAGGCGCTGGAGAAAAACAACAGGAAGTTGGCAGTGATTGGATAGATAACTGCAGTTACACCTAGGACTAAGGTAGAATTCATAACTACTGAGCCAATTGTGTCTCCTAAAGCCATTTCAGGGTGCTTTTTTATCACAGCCTGTAGGTTAAATATAAGTTCAGGCAGTGATGTTCCGATGGCTATTATGAACAAACCAACTAAGATGGGGGGCAATAATAGTTTTAATGATATTGTTGTTGCATAATCAACAACAAATTTTGCACTAAAAAACAATAGGATTAGGCTTAGTATAAAAATGACCACGTTCAATACAATATCCCAGTGATTTATCCTTTCTTCAACCTCTTTTTTAAATTCTTTCCTTTCTTTTATAAGATGATACACGTAGATCAAAAATACTACAAGCAATATGATTCCATCAAGCCTTGATAATTCATTTCCTATCAGCATCAGGCCTATGGGCAAGGCGACAATAAAAACCATGTATAATGCATCTTTTTGGATTTTTTTACTTTTAATTTTTATACCTTTTGCTAGAATTACTGCTATGCCGATTACAATTGTCAAATCTGCAATATTGGAGCCAATAACTGTTCCTAATGCTAAGGCCGAATTTTTTGCCATGGCAGATGTGATACCGACAAAAAGCTCAGGTATTGAAGTAGAGAAAGCCATTATTATAAATCCAATCACAAATTCGCTCATATTCAGAAAGTATGCTATTTTTGATAAGGATTTAACAAGCCAGGAGCCAGAGAAGACTAAAACAATACAAGATAAAAGAAAGATTAAAATATCAAAAGTTAGCATTTTTTTATTGTTACAGATTTATTATTCTGAGGCTTCATAACAAACTTGCTTACCTCCATCATTATAAACCCTAAGCTTGAAATGCCTATGATTTTAAGCCAGTCTATTGCTGATAATGCAACAGTTCCAAAAATGGCTTGTAATGGCGACCAATAAATTACTGTTAATTGTATAATCATCGATAAGCAAACAGCTCCAAGCAACCACTTATTTGAAAATGGATTTAAGTGTTTAAGTGAAGGGTAAAGAGTTCTACTGCTCATAACAGCAAACATCTGGAACATAACAAGAGTTGTAAAAGCTACTGTTTGAGCTTTACTCAAATCAATTTCTTTATATTGAATAAACATAAATAACGTTCCTAGACCCATTATTAGCCCAAATATCACAATTGATAAAAATATTTTCAGTGAAATAGGCTTCTCTTTTGGATCTCTGGGTGGAAGTTTCATAATCCCTTCTTCACTTGATTCAAATCCCAAACCAAGAGCAGGGAAATCGTCTGTTAGCAGATTCATCAGTAAAATTTGAAGAGGCAGCAAGGGAAGAGGAAATTTAAGCATTATTGCCATAAATACTGCAGTTATTTCTCCAGCATTGCAGGATAAAAGATACTTTGCTGATTTAATCATTTTGTTATAAATATTCCTGCCCTCTTCGATTGCGTTCACTATTGTAGCAAAATTATCATCTGTTAAAGTTGCTTTACTTACTTCTTTGGCAACATCAGTACCAGTTATACCCATTGCTATGCCAATATCTGCTTTTTTTAGGGCAGGAGCATCATTTACTCCGTCACCAGTCATGGCTACAATATGGCCTTTTTTTTGTAAGGCATCCACAATTCTTGACTTTTGAATTGGCAGAGCTCTTGCTATAATCCTAACTTTCTCTATCTTTTTTTCAAGTTCAGCATCACTCATTTTTTCAACATCATCTCCTGTGAGTACAATATCTCCTTCTCCGAATAATCCAACTTGTTGAGCTATAGCTTTAGTTGTTAAGGCATGGTCTCCAGTTATTATCATAACTCTTATTCCTGCTTCTTGGCATTGTTTAACAGCCTGTTTAACCTCATCTCGTGGAGGGTCAATCATTCCAACAAGCCCAACAAACACCAGATTTTTCTCTACATTACCTATGCTGTATTTTTTAGAATCAGAAACTTCTTTATACGCAAGAGCAAGAACTCTCAAAGCTTTTCCAGCAAAAGAATTGTTCATCTTAAGAATTTTTTCTCTATCTTTTTTAGTTAGTTTTCTTACTCTGCCTTTTTCAAGAATTCTATCACACACTGTTAAAAGAAGATCAGGAGCTCCTTTAGCATAAGCTTCTGTTTTTTTGTTTATTTTATTTTTAAATATAACTGACATTCTTTTTCTATCAGAATCAAATGGCAGTTCTTCGATAAAAGAAAAATTTCTTTGTAAATTTTCATCTTCAAGGTTTCCTTTTTTTCCAAGAACAGTTAAAGAACCTTCAGTAGGATCCCCTATAATTTCAAATTTACCTTCTTTTTTTACCAACTTGGAACTATTACATAAATAGCCTATTCGAAAGAATAATTCCAGTTGTTTTGGGTTGATCTGTTTATTATCTACATAAAAATTTCCTTTTGGCTCATAACCTGCACCGCTTACTTTGATTATTTGGTTGTCATAGAAAATTTCTGTTATAGTCATCTGATTTTTAGTTATTGTTCCTGTTTTGTCAGAACAGATTATAGTAGCAGCGCCTAAACTTTCTGCAGCAGGAAGCTTCTTAATCAACATATTTTTTTTTGCCAATCTTTTGGTTCCCATCGATAAGCCCACAGTTACAATTATTGGAAGTGAGTTTGGAATTGTAGAAACAGTTAAAGCCAAAGCAAATAAAAGCATTTTACCAAAAGTTAGAGTTCCTTGCAATGTTCCTGAAACTAATACAATTATAATTAATACAACTGCTACAATTCCAATCTGTTTTGCTAATCGCGTAAACTTTATTTGTAAGGGTGTTTGAACTTCTTTTGTTGTTTGTAGAGATGTTGCAATTTTGCCAAATTCTGTTTTCATACCAATGCCAGTAACAACACTTTTTCCTTTTCCATAGGTTACTGCAGTTCCCATAAAAGCCATATTCTCCTGGTCTGCAACAGAAATTCCTAATTTGAATGGCTCAATAACTTTTTTTGATGGGAACGATTCTCCAGTTAAAGATGCTTCATCTATTTTTAAACTTGAAAGTTCTATTAACCTTGAATCTGCTGGAACAATATCTCCTGCTTCAAGCAACAGAATATCTCCCGGCACAACTTCTCTTGCAGGTATTTTTTGTTCTTTTCCATCACGCAGAACCTTTGCTGTAGGGGCAGATATTTTTTCTAATGCCTCAATTGCTTTTTCAGCTTTGTATTCTTGAATAAATCCCAGTATAGCGTTTAAAAGTACAATTCCAAATATAGCTATCGACTCAATTTTTTCCCCTAAAAACAAAGATAAAAATCCAGCAAAGATAAGCAGTAAAATAAGGGCGTTCTTAAATTGACTTAAGAAGATAGTAATTGCAGTAAGTTTTTTTTCTTTCTGCAATTCATTATAGCCAAATTCTTCTAATCTTTTTTTAGCTTCATTTTTGGTTAAGCCATTTTCAGAGCTTTTCAATGATTTTATTGCTCCGGATGCGCTTATGTTATAATAATCTGCCATTTATACCGCCACTTTTTACCTCTTTTTTGATATACCAACAATAAATTTTCACTAAACAAAATCAAAATAATCCAAATAGTTTTCCAATAAAGAATATATAAAATAATAAAAGTATATATCCTTCCCATTTTGTTACTTCTTTTTCTTGAGTTATGAAGAAAAACAGTAAAGTTGCTATCAGCATCATTGGCAAACCAAAACTAAGTATGCTTTGTGGGATAACCAAAACTCCGAATAGTGTTGGGACCCCCATAACAACAAAAGTATTGAATATATTTGAGCCCAATATATTTCCAACAGCTATTTCTGGCTTTCCTTTTCTTACCGCAGTAATGCTTACTGCAAACTCAGGTAATGAAGTGCCCAAAGCTACAACACTTACAGCGATTATTTCTTTTCCTAAGTTAAATATTTCTGATAATTTAATTACAGACTCAATAGTGTATTTTGCACCAACAAAAATAAAAAAAGCGCTGATAATAATTGCAGCAATAGTTTTTACCTCTAACTTTTTTTTACCTCTAAGCTCTTTTTTCATCTCTTTTTTTATTTCGGCATCTTTATATTCCTTTTCAGAATTTATGGTATAAAGGAAATAAATAACTATTCCCAAGATTAACAGTAAAGCTTCAGGTAAAGTAAAAATACCATCACAAATCATCATAGCAAATAAAAATGCAGAACCAACTAATATAGGTAAATCAACAGTGACAAGCTCATAAGTGATTTTCAATTTTTTTCCGACAATAGCAGCAATGCCTAAAATAAGAAATATGTTTGCTATATTTGAACCCACTACATTGCCTACTACTATTTCCGATGAGCCTCTTAAAACAGCAAAAATAGAAGAGACAAGTTCTGGTAAAGAAGTCCCTACAGCTACGATAGTAACCCCTACAATAAAAGCAGGCAAACCAAAAAATAACCCTATCTTTTCAGCAGAATCGGTGAAATAATCTGAGGCTTTAATTAAAACAAATAAGCTTGCTACAAAAATTACAATCCAGATAAGCATGTCTAACATTTGATTTTATTCAAAATTCAGTGTTTATATTATTTTCGTATTTCATCATCCATGCATTTCATGTTTAGGGTGTTCATACCCCATATTCTTTCTATTTCTCAGATGTTCAATATGGGCAGTTTTTTCTTTCAGGAATTTATTAATGTTCAACCCATGCTTTTCAATCAATGTAGAAGAATGATGCCCACCTAGAAAATGAGGCATAATCACATAAGTTGCACCTTTATCATATAGTTCTATAGCTTCATCAATCTGATGAGAAATAACAATTATGATTGATTTTTTATTAGACTCTCTAATTTTATTAATCAATAAAAGATTCGTATCAAAATCAGGTATTGTTGAGTATATCATCTTAGCTTTTGAAAGATTTAGTTCATTCAATAATTCAGAATCACTGGCATCACCATATCTACAATCAACCCCTTCTTTTGCAAGGCTTATTATTGTTTCCGGGTTATAGTCAACAACCAAAAACTTCTTTTTTATCTTTTTAAAAGATTCCAATAAATCATAACCCATCCTATTATACCCAAAAAGAATGATATTGTGAGAATTATGCTCATGATATTTATGTTCATCTACTTTACTGCCCTTTTTTTCGAAAATCTTCAAATATTTTGATATATATGGATATATTTTGTTTGCATAAATTATCATATAGCTAGAACCTGTGATAGTTATCAAACCAATAACAGTTACAAAAGACAAGATTTCATTTGTAAGATGCCCTAATTTAACCCCTAAAGCAATAAGGATTAAAGAGAATTCACTTATTTGAGCTACAGTTAACCCCGCTAAGAAGCTATTCCTTTTCGTATATCCTAGCAAGCCCATCAATATCATAACTATTAAAGGATTTCCAATCAATATGAATGCCGAAAAGATTACTATAGGAATTATATATTGGCTTATATTTGTGAAAACCATCTGAGAGCCCAGCAATATGAAAAACAGTACAATAAAAAAATCACGTAGTGGTTTCATTCTAGAACTGATCTCATAGTGGTAGGGTGATAAAGATAGAGTAATACCTGCTATTAATGCTCCTGCTTCTATTGAAAAATTTAAATAATAAAAAAGGGTAGCTATTGCAAAACACCAGCCAATTGAAAATAATAATAAAAATTCCTGGGATTTGGCAATAGCCCGAGTAATTTTCGGGAAAATATAAACACCGATTATAAATAATAAAATTAATAACCCCCCTCCTTTTAAAACAGTTTCAAGCGCTAAAGTAGTAAAATTTATTCCAGCTGGAATTGATGATATAACCATCAAGATAACTATTACAATTAAATCCTGAACAATTAAAAAACCGATAGAAATTCTTCCATACAAGCTTTCCAGATCTCTTTTATCTGATAAAAGTTTCATAATAATGATAGTGCTACTAAATGTCAGTGCAATAGCAACATATATTGAAACTAGCGTAGAAAAGCCTAACAACTTTCCTATGAAAAACCCAATTACTGAAGTGAATATAACCTGGCCAACTCCAGTAACCAAAGAAACCTTGCCAACATCCTTTATTATTCTTGGATTTAGGTTTAATCCAACCATAAATAAAAGCAATGCTACACCTATCTGTGCAAAAGTTGAAATAGCTTCTGTAGACTTAACTATATTGAGAAAATAAGGGCTTACTACGATGCCCGTTAGAATATAACCTATAATCAGCGGCTGTTTTAACAATCTCATCATGCCTGCAATAATAACTGCAATAATGATAACAATACTTAATTCAATAAATATGCTTATAGCCATCTTTTACCTCTTTACGAGTATACAAGGAAAAAAATAACTCTTTATTATATATATCTTATTCCGTGCAGGGTTATTTTTTATTGTATTTTTTCTTTTTCTACTCTTTTTTCTATGCCTCCAATTTCTTCGAATTTAATGTACCATTTGTTATTTGTTGGGTCAAAGATAAAGACTACATTATGCTTTTTTTTAAAGTCCAAGGCAAACAATAAAGGCTTAGGTATTGTAGTTTCAAAGCTGGAACCTCTTTTATAAAGCTTTCTTCTGAATTCAGGCGGCATTTTATAAAATACTTATTTTAATACTTGATTATATACATATTTATATACTTATATTTAAAGTTTGTGGGTTTTGACAAACTTTTTATACTATTTGTTTATTTCTTTTAAACATGAGAATAGCTATTGTAGTAAGCAAAC
>JADHVE010000003.1 GCA_016784195.1 Candidatus Woesearchaeota archaeon
AGATTCACAGAACAAAATAATTTAGTTGCAACCTACCTCTTTAATGGAGATACAATGTTCACATCAGCTCCTACTACATCTATATTTGGTGACAGCGCATTTCCAGGAAGATATATCCATCCTCTGACATATGGAATTCCTATTTTTGAAGTTGAACAACTAACTGGAAGAAACGGAATATCATTCAACTGGTTAGGAGACCCAACACTTAGAATGCGGTACGACAACAATAATAACAACAATAATATTGATAATGCAGCTATCTGTCTGGGTAGTACTGAAATTAATTTTGGAAATATTGAGATAAGTAATGATGAGCTTGTAAAAGAGACTATCAAGATTTACAATAAGGGTAATACTCAATTGGAATTTGGAGCATATATTTTGTTATCCGAAGGTCATCAATATTCATTTGCTGAAGACTTAGAACAACCTCTAATGAGAATAAATCCTGGAAAATTTATGGAATTGTCGATAGAAATATCAGTGTTGAAAATGTTCGATGAACGCACTAGTTCTGAATATGTTTCTGAAAATGGAAAAAAACCAGGAAACTTTCAGGGAGAACTAGTTCTCATCTCAAATGACTTTAATTATAATTTAGTCAAAGTACCATTTAAAGGAAGAGTTTTAAAAGTGAATTATATTGAAGATGAAAAGCCTTTGCAAACAGAGATTTTATCATGTGCCAGCAATGAAGATTGTATACAGAAATGTAGAGTTAAGGGGTTTGACAGTGGGTTATGCATTGGAGATTCCGACTGTATATGCAGCTAAACAATATTTGTAAATCATACCTCTCCATATTTTTGAAAATGAATATTCACTATAACTTCCCCATAAGAAGTATTGAATAGGATTTAATTATTTTTTAACAAGGGAGATCTAACAATAAAAACCTACCCCTTCCTAAAATCAAAGATAGAACTCAGCTTATGCTCTAGAACCTTGCCGTTCTCTGCATCAATTTTAACATTCAGTGTTTTAAACGCTTTTGTTATAAAAGTCATATTCCATACATTCCCTAACTCCTCAAGATTCTGAAGTATTGCTATTACCTTATCAATCACTTCTTTCGAATACTTTTCTTTTTGAAACTCAGAAGCCTTATCCACAATCTCAGCAAAAGTCAACTTGACCTTATCAAGATCGACCTTATTAACTTTCATATCAGGCTTCTTAAAAATCTCCTCCAGGGGCATTATCTCTATTTTCTCATTAACAACAAAAGTAGTTATCTGGTCATTCTTTTTGTTGTAATACCCTACTTGCCATTCATTCCCTACATCCAATTTACAAAAAGCATAAGAAAAATAATCATCCTTATTTTTCTCCCTCCATCCTTTAAATTCAGGGCTTGCCTCTAACCTGCTTAAAGTTTCTTTTATCTCCATAACATTTGTTTTTAGATTAATATTTATATATCTTTGTCTTTTACTGATCATTATGGTGTCAGAATTAAAGAAAAAGGATTTGGAAAAACAAGGCTATAGGCTAATTGGCAACCATTCAGCAATTAAAATATGCTTATGGGCAAAAAAATCCATAAGAAATGAAGATGTGTGCTATAAAAACACATTTTATGGAATAAATTCAAATAGATGTGTGCAAATGACTCCAAGTTTATTTTTTTGCAATCATAGATGTTTTCATTGCTGGAGAGATATTGAATTTACCTTGCCAAACTGGGAGGGCCCAGTTGATAAACCTAAAGACATTATTGATGGCTGCATTTCAGCCCATGTCGAATATTTACAGGGGTTTGGAGGAAATCCAAAAACAAGCAGAAAAAAATATTTACAAGCCCTAAAGCCAAAGCATTTTGCTATCTCTTTGAGCGGAGAGCCAACATTCTATCCAAAACTCCCGGAATTGATAAAAGAATTAAAAAAAAGAAAAATAAGTTCTTTTTTAGTAACTAATGGAACCCACCCTGATATGCTTAAAAAATTAATAAAAACTCAGCCAACTCAATTATACTTAACATTACCTGCTCCTGATGAACAAATCTATAAAAAAGCCTGCAATCCTTTAATCAAAGACAGCTGGGAAAAAATACAGCAGTCATTGAGGCTATTAAATAAATTCAAAAGAAGCACTATAAGATTAACTTTAGTAAAAAATATCAATATGCTCAAGCCGGAAAAATACGCGGAGTTAATTGAAAAAGCAGAGCCAAAATTTGTAGAAGCCAAAGCATACGTGTGGGTAGGCCACTCAAAACATCGTTTAGGAATTGAAAATATGCCCTTATACCCTGAAATGGTAAATTTTTCTAAAAAAATAGAAAAAAACTCTACATATAAGATTATTGACAAAAAAAAAGAAAGTAGGGTAGTTTTATTGATGAAAAAAGACTTCAAGGGAAGGGTTATGAAATTTTAAAATTATTTTTTTATCATTTAATCTTGGTCATTAAGCGCTATTATCCTTTTACAATCATCTGGATATTTTTTATTGATACCTAAATATTAATCATCTTTCCATAAGGTCCGGGATTAATTGCTTTTGTCTTCTTTATCTTATCCTCTTTGCCGTAATTCTCATGTATATGCCCGCATATCAACAAATCAACCTCGTTTTTCTCTACGAACTCTCTTATAGTCTTATTTCCGCAATAATCCTTGCCTAATCTATCAAGTTTAGTCTTATAAGGCGGAGCATGCGTAACAAGAATTATTTTTTTACCTTCGTTTTTCTTTATTAAATCTTTAAATTTCTTAGATATTTTCTTTAAGCCTGGCTCTGTCAATGAAAAGCCTCCTCCGCCATAGCCTAAAAACAGATAATTGCCTAAAATATAAGATTTTTTATGCAAAAAAACAGTATTCTTTAATTTAGAGCATATCTTTTTCATTGTAGTTTGGGTTTCATGATTTCCATGTATAACTAAAAAAGGAATTTTAAGCTTATCAAATTCTTTCAATAAATAACTCAGACCCTGCTCAAATATGCTTAAGTCCCCAGCGCATACAATAACATCAGGTTTCTGCTTCTTTATTTTCTTTTTCAGCCTTTTGAATGTCTTAAGCAATGCATGCATATCCACAAACGCTAATATTTTCATTCTTTAGTTTTTATTTCCAGTTATATTTAAATTTATGTGTAACCATTCTTAAATGGTAAATAAAGGAAAAGCTTATAAAAAACTAAAAAATCTAAATTGTAGGTTATTGAAAATGGGCAAAAAAATTAAAATTATTGGAACTGAACGCAGTTTATACGATGAACTTATTGATGGAAATCTAAGTAGACAAAGGATGGCGAGATATTATGTTAAGCCTACCAAAAGAGCTTTAAAAAGTTTCATAAGATTATCTAATCAATTATCAGGTGATTCTGCTCCACATGGGGCACTTTTAATGTTGGGTTTTGTATCGGGCAGTTCGTCAGGTTATAAAGAAATAGATGAATGTTTTATTTATGGCATACAAAAAGACACATCACAAAATCTAAGCTTGACTGATGATTTTGATAAAACACTTGATACGATCATTAAAAGGACTCTTTCAGAAGAAGATCATGATGGTGCTTTCTTATTCAGTCCTGATGGCATCTTAAAACATAGTGGAGCAGAATTTGCCCCTAATAAGAAACAAGTTTACCAAGCCCATGGATTTTCTACTTATTATTCCTTTAAAGATGCAGCAGGTATAAAAGGAGCAACACGGATGAGTTCAGCTGTTATACAATCTTTATTGTTTGTTAATTCTCTAATAGCATCAATAAGTGAATCAGGAGATCCTTCCAAAATAGTTTTTGCTCATAATGGGAGACTCGTTCCAATTAATCAATACGATGTTAAACAATACTACAATAATCCTCCAGCACAACCTTATCAATGTTCTCAACATCCCTGATAACATATAATCTGCCTTTTCCAATCTCAACAATTTTCTTGGCTAACTTCTTTCCTTTTTCATCTAAATTGATTCCAATAAAAGAAATAGTAATACCGTTATTCCTGGCAACAGAAGCCTCCTGTAGTGTCTCCTTTTCAGGCTCTTTGCCTATTGTGGGCAAAGCATCGCTTATCAAAATAAGATGTTTAGTTATATTCCCTGAAGGGAATAATTCTATTGCTTTCCTTAACATACAAACAAGATCTGTCTGCCTGGAAGCCTTGATTTTTGTTATACTCTTCAATAAAAAAGCAAAATCAGTAGTCGGCTCAACAACCTCTTTTACCTCAGTGCCAAAAACTATCAACCCCACCTTGTCCTTTTCTTCAATCGCCTTATAAGCTAAGGCTATCCCAGCCTTTTTACAGGCGCTGATTTTCTTGCCTTTCATCGAGCCGGAAGCGTCCAGAGCATAAACAATACAGCACCGGCCTTTGCTTTTTCTTTCAAAAACTTTTAGGTCTTTTTCATCCAATTTTTTATGGTTTCTTCTTATAGCCAGTTTAACAGATTTTTTAATCGCAATATCTCTGTATCTGTCGCTTCTCTTAAAATTTTTTACATCCTCTTTTCCGCCGTAAATAGAATCCTTTTTATGTATTTTTCCACCTAAAATTCCCATGGGTTTTAGTTTATCTAATTCCTCAAAATAAGTTACTAAAGAAGCGAGTTCAATGCCTTTCTCATTTATTGAAGTATCATTCCCGATTAATTTTTCTTCTTTCAGCTCTTCAATATTTTTCTCAATCCTCTCTTTTAGTTCTTTTTGAAACTCAGGAATATTGATGTTTTTTTTAACATAATCCGGATTATAGCCTGAAATAAGCTTGATTAAAGAGCCCCCATAGATATGCCTTGCAACTGAAAAATTGTTTACTAACTGCTGGAATAATAAGTCCGGGGTAAAAGAATTTAAGCCTTGATTTATAGCATCATTTATTAGTTTCCCTTTTTCTATTGTTTTCTTGTCATTCTGCAGAACAGAATGCATTAATTTATCCTCTATTTTCTGGAATGATGACTTTCCTGCTAGCTCTTCTATTTTTTCCAGATCCTTTATCTCAGTTTGCAGGCTGTCAAAGGCAACCACCTTTTTCTTCCCATTTTTCCCTAGTAACTTCTTTTTCGAACTTCTCTTTTACATAATCTTCAGCTGCCTGCAGATATTTTATAGATGGCTTTAGCCTTATCCTGTGGCTTAAGACAGAAACAACAGCCTCTTTTACATCATTAAAACTTACCTCTCTTTTCCCTTTCACCAGGCAATTTGCTTGCGCTCTTTCATAAAGCCCGATAGAAGCTCTAACACTGGGTTTTTTCTCTAAATTCTTATCCTCTCTCAATAGTCTTATAAAATAAACAATCAATGTTAATAATTTATCATTGATTTTAACCTCATCAACTTTTTTCCCTTTTTTTAATACTATCTCTTTTTCTATATCTATATTTTCCGGATAATGCATGTATATCAAATCAAACCTGTCAAGCAAAACATCTGATAATTTTTCAGTAGAGCTGTCTTCAGGGTTCATAGTTCCGATAAAAATCAAGTCAATGTCAAAATCAACGTCATACGAACCAATAGTGGCTTTTCCTTCCTCCAAAACCTGTAGTAGGGCATTCTGCAGCTTCTCAGGACACCTGTTTAATTCATCAAAGAATAGAATTCCCTTATCTGCCTTGAAGATTTTTCCTTTTGTAAAAGCATCTAGGCTCAAAGGACCATGTTTCATAGCCTTTATTGGATCAATATCTCCTAGTAAATCCTCAACAGTCAAGTCCGGGCTTCCTTGAACCCTTATGAATTTCTTTCCAGGAATCAGTTTTGCAATATTCTTTGCCAAAGTTGTTTTCCCAATACCTGGTGCTCCAACTATGATGATATGCCTGTTAGTCAATAAAGCAGACTTTACGTCTTTCTTTACCATTTCTTGCCCTAAAATATCTGTAAAAGGGCATTTCTCTTTCAATAATACTTTTTTTAATTGTTCTGATAACATGTCAAAAACCACCTGTTTTGAGCACACTTGAAAATCTCGGAGGGATACAGGAAGAATAGTTGCTGTATTTTAGATTTCCGATGTTTTGAACTAAATAGAATACTTTTGTCTTTTATAAATATTCGGGTTTTTATTAAGCGAGCGTGAATCCATTTTCAAAACTATAAAACTCTTTGTCAAATAACAAACATGGAAACAACAGAAACAATCAACTTAAACTTCTTGATCAAATCAGATACTTAATAACCAAAAACCCGCCGATGAATAAGATAAAAAAAAGGATTGTGAGTAAATTAAAGTATTTATCTATAAATTCCTTCATCTTAGGGCCAAAGAAATAAAGCAACGTTGCAACTAAAAAAAATCTTGCACTTCTTGAAACTGCAGAAGCAATAAAAAACATCCCAAAGCTAACACCAAAAAGTCCTGCGCTTATTGTGATGATCTTATAAGGTATGGGTGTAAATCCGGCTGTAAAAACAACCCAGAAATTGTATAGTTCGTACTTTGATTTGATAACCTCAAAAATATGGGGTGTAAAACCTGGTATGTATGAAAAGAAAAAGCCCTTTAGCACAATCCACAGCTTCCACCCTATAAAATACCCTAAAATACCGCCTAAAATAGAGCCAATTGAGGAAATAAAGGCATAAAAAAATGATTTTTTTGGCTTAGAAACCGATAAAGCAATCTGCAAAACATCAGGCGGAACTGGAAAAAATGATGATTCAGCAAATGCTAAGACAAACAACGCTGCAGACGAATGCTTCTTATGCGCCCATGACAAAACCCAGTCATACATCTTCCTTAAAAAGCCAAATGCATAAAGATGAATCCCTTTTATTTTATTAATCATTTTTTAATCTATTAATTTTAAACCACCGAATTCTACAACAGTGCACAGTTATTCTAATATTTTTAAGTTCTTTTCTTTGTATCTTTTTTTTTAAATTTACTTAACATCTTCTTTAATCTCTCCTTTTATCTCCTTATTAGGCCATACTTTACATCCCGGGTTTATAATAACACCCTTAGCTATTACATTATCTCCTAAAATCCCTCCAAGTCTCTTAACAACAACTGCCTTTCCTTTAACCATTGATTTCACATTCTCTTCAGAAAATATCTTTCCGCTAAAATAAACCCCCTGGCCTATAATGGAATCTTCAATTTCAGAGTTTTTCTCAATTGTAACATTATCCATAATGATGGAATCCTTTACAGACCCATCAATAATGCAGCCATCACCTACAGAGCTGTTAACAATCTTTCCATCTGCTTTTGTTTTTTTCCCGATTTTATTTTTACCTTTTCTAAAATACTTATCCGCTTCCAGCAAATCCCACACGTATCCAATAGGAAACCATCCATCACTTTTGACGCAATAAATATCTTTTTCCCTAGCCAAATGCCCTATAGCATCAATTACTTCATACTCTTCTCTCTCTGATTTTTTTATTTTTTTAAGAAAACCAAAAATTTTCTTATCAAAAACATACATCGCGCAATTTATCAGATCAGAAACAAACAACTGCGGCTTTTCAATAATCCCTATCACAATATTATTATTTTCTTTGACAACTCCAAACAGCTCAGGATTCCTAACCTTCTTGACCAAAATTGAATTTTCATGCTTCAAGCAATTCTTAACATCCTGCTTAGAATGAATGTTGTCTCCCATCAATAAAATAAACCTGCCCTTAATGAATTTCTCAGCTAAAGACAATGCATGCCCTGTCCCCAATTGCTTTTTCTGCTCAACAAACATTACTTTGAACTTATATTTGTTTTTTATCTTGTCAACAAACTCTACAATCATTTCTTTTTTATACCCTACAACCAAAATAACTTCATCAACCAAGCCATTTAAAACATCAAAATTCCACTCAAGCAGGGTTCTATTCGCAGCCTTAAGCAAAGGCTTTGGCTTAGTGATTGTTAAAGGATATGTCCTTGTAGATCTGCCTCCTGCTAGAATTATAGCTTGCATTTTATTTTATAAATTTAACATCGCTTATTTTCTGTTTTAAATATGGATCATTAAACAAGTATTTAATCAACTTCTCCGGCTCTCTGTATTTCCTTTTATCCGAGGCAAAAATTTTTCCTTTTTTAACAAAAGTTTTTTTATGTTTTTTCTTAAAATTATTAGCATGCTCTTTTGCCTTTATTGGAGGACCGCTTTTTTCTATATTTTCAGATAATCTTTTTTTATCCAAAACAAAATAAAACACAGCTTTTTTATCCCAATTCCACCCATACTCAGAAACCTTAAAATCATTTTCAATAAGTTCTTTATTGATAAATTCCAAAGTCTTCACTAATTTACATCCCACAACATCTTTTTTCCCACTTAAAGGTTTAACTTCTAAAACTATTATTTTTTTGTTTTTATTTTTTTTAATGATACACTCTATTGAAAATTCTTTAACCGCAAAAAACTCCTCGGATGGTTTCTTGACAAATCTTCTACAAGCTTCCCTAAACCTGCTAAAACTTTCAAAAGACAAGGCAGCAGCCGCATTCCTGGTGGCTTGAACAGGATCAATAACAATCAGCGGAGAGACTAATTTCGATTTATTCAGCTCCCTAAAAACATCTTTTCTTTTATAATAACCTTCAACATCAATAACCTCTTTATCTTTCCATTTAGCAGCTTTTCTAATCAATTTCAAAAAAGAGCCATAGTACACTGTTAATATCTCGCAGATATACCCTGAAAATCCTTTTATATAAGATTCAGCACCATAAACCTCCTGGGCTTTGCAAAACTGCTTCGCCAATTTCATCTCATCCTGCAGTTTATGCACTAAAAAACGCTTCGCGTTTTTGGTGTCTTGAAAATCTTTGATTTTCCTTGCATCTTTGATTTTCATGGACTTTAAAACCCATTTAGCATGCAGGGGGCTCACATCTGTTATATTTTTGGCCTGCTCTGCTTTTTTAATGTCTAGAATAGGGATTATCTCAAAAGTAAAATTTCCTTTTTTTATCTGAAAATAGTCTCGGCTCCCATGCAGCCTTGTTACTCCGGTAAATTCCTTTTTCAAAATTTTCTCTAAAATATCAGAAATAAGATTGTTTTTACCCTTGTATTTGCTATACTTAAACTTGACAAAAATATCAGCATCAAATGCCTTAAGCCAGGTTCCTTTTGCACCGCTCCCGCCTAACACCGCCTTGCCGTCTTTCAATTTTTTATTTATCTTATTTATGATTGAGTCTACTTGCCCTAAAACCTTTTTTTCATAATCTTTATCAGGGCTGATATCCTTTATAATATCTTTTAATAATTTCATAGCTAAAATTAAATTCAATTTCTATAAAAACTTTTGGTTTTGATTTTTATTCTACCTCAATTCGTTTTAAATAAAAATTTTGCCTGTTTTCTTTAAACTTCAATTTTTAACGATAAATATTTATATCTCCATTAGATTAAAAATAAAAAAGAGGTATATTATGGAAGTTTTGGTTTTTTTAACATATCTTGCGATAATCCTTTTAATAGGAATTTTTTGTACTTTCATAGCCCAAAAAATCAACATTCCTAACATCCTACTACTAATCTCTGCAGGCATAATCCTAGGCAATTTGCCTTATAAAGATACTCCGTTAATTTCATTTCCACCCATATTCCTCACTTCAATAGGAATTCTGGCTTTGGTTATGATAGTTTTTGATTTCGCTTCAAGGTTTAAGCTGGGAAAATTTGATAAATTATCAACGCAAACATTAAAGCTTTCGGTAGTTTTTTTAATCCTGAATTTAATTTTCCTGACCATTTTTGTCAACCTCGTATTCGATCTGGAGTCTATATTTCTTGTATTGCTGTTCAGCTCACTAATGTCCGGAACAGACCCTGCAGCAATTCTCTCAATGTTAAAGCCTGCCACACACAGGGTTTTCGAACTATTGAGAATAGAATCTTTAATCAACACCCCCTTAGTAGTTTTGCTGCCTTTTATCATCCTGGATTTAATGAAAACAGTGGAAAAAGAATTAATACTCACCAAATTTATCGAGCAGATTCTGCCGTTTCTGCAGCAATTCGTCGTAGGTATAGGGTCTGGAGTTTTAGTAGGAATCATAATGCTTAAATTTATGAAAAGGGAATACTCTCATGTTTTATCCCCTTTAGTTATGATAACAGCAGCCCTGATAACTTATATCTTAGCTGAAAACCTCAAGGGCAATGGTGTTTTAGCAGTGACTGCAATGGGCTTGTTGTTTGGAAATATCTATCTAAGGCAGAAATTTCAGCTCCAGGAATTCTCATCTATCTTTTCAAACGCCTTAGAGATACTTGTTTTTGTTCTCATAGGATTGATAATCAAAATTCCTTTTTCTTTAACATTCTTCCTGCGTTCATTTATCCTGTTTATTATCTATCTTGTAATAAGGTACATAGCAATAGCCCTCTCTCTAAGAGATTTAGAACTATCTGCAAAGGAAAAAATATTTATGGCCCTAAACGCCCAAAAAGGAATAGCAGTTGCTGTTGTTGCATTCACTTTAAGCACATTCAACATACAGGGCATACAGTTTATCCTTAACTTAATATTAACATTTATGCTCTATTCAATCATAATTTCAACAATAGCAATAAAATTCTCAAAATATTTCATTGAAGAAAAAAAAGTATGTAAGATACAAAAAAAATAAAAGAATCCACTATAAACCAATTAACAAATAAATGAACATTCAATCTTTAACAATCTTGGTTGTAGCTACTACTTTATCTTCTCCGTTTAACTTCATTAATCTAACTCCTTGAGTTGCTCTTCCAATAACTGAAATATCAGAAACAGGAACCCTTATCACAATCCCTTTCTGGCTTATGAAAATGATCTCATCATTATCCAAAACAGAGTTTACAGAAACAACCTTGCCGTTTCTTTCCGAGCATATGATATTTCTAACACCTGAACCGCCCCTGTTGATTAACCTATAATCCCCTACCTTAGTCCTTTTCCCATAGCCATTCTCAGTTACCGTCAATAGGCTTTTCTCATCATCAGCAACAACCATACCTATAACTCTATCATTCTTCAGCCTTATTCCTCTAACGCCTTGTGCAGACCTTCCAGCTGCCCTAACATCTTCTTCCTTAAATCTAACAGCTATTCCATTCTTTGTAGCTAAGATTATCTGCTTGTGTCCATCAGTTAGTTTTACATTTATTAATTCATCGTCCTCAGCCAGAGTTATTGCAATTACCCCGTTTTTCCTTGGATTACCATAGGCAATTAGCTTTGTCTTCTTAACAATCCCTCTTTTAGTCCCCATAATCAGATATCTTTCATTATCAAATTTCTTTACAGGAATAAAAGCATTAACCTTTTCATCTTTCTCAAGATTTAATAAATTAACCATGGCTTTTCCTTTTGCTTGCCTTCCGGCTTCAGGAATATAATAAACCTTAAGCCAATGCACCTTGCCTTTATTTGTAAAAAATAGCAGATAAGAATGCGTATTAGCTATAAAAAGGTCATTTACAAAATCATCTTCATGGGTTGTAGTTCCTATGACTCCTTTCCCTCCTCTTCTCTGTTGCTTATAAGTATCTAAATGCAGCCTTTTTATATACCCTGAATGTGTTATTGTAACAACCATATCCTCTTTCTCGACCAAATCTTCCATATTCAGATCTGTAGTCTCTACATCAACTATCTCACTCTTCCTCTCATCCCCATACTGCCCTTTTAATTCCAGTAATTCGTTTTTTATTATGTCTAGTATTTTTTTGGGATTTTGCAGGATAAACTTCAGCTCTTCTATAAGCTTCAAAAGATTTTTATGCTCTTTTCTTATTTTTTCCTGCTCCAGCGAAGTTAATCTTTGCAACCTCATCTCAAGAATTGCATTTGTCTGCTCCTCGCTCAATTTATAATTAGAAATTAAGGAAGTTCTTGCTGTCTCTGTAGATTTACTTTCTTTAATCAGTTTGATTATCCTGTCAATGTCATTCAAAGCTACGATTAAGCCCTCTAAAATATGGGCCCTCTGCTGTGCCTTATTCAGCTCAAATAATGCCCTCTTCCTCACAACATCTCTTCTATGAGAGATATAATGTCCAATCAAGTTTTTAAGATTCAGAATCTTTGGCTCATTATTTACCAAAGCAAGTATATTTATTCCAAAAGTTGTTTGCAGTCTTGAATGCCTGTACAGCTGGTTCAGAACAACCTCAGCATTGCCGTCTTTCCTTAACTCAATAACCACCCTCATGCCGTCTCTATCTGATTCGTCTCTTAAATCCGATATCCCATCAATCTTCTTATCTTTAACTAGCTCAGCAATATGGATTATTAACTCGGCCTTATTAACCATATAAGGAATTTCAGTAACAATAATGCGCTGTCTTCCTTTTATCTCTTCAGTAATTGTTTTTGCCCTAACAATAACCTTGCCTCTGCCAGTGGAATAAGCATTTATTATTCCGTTTCTTCCGCAAATTAAGCCTCCTGTTGGAAAATCAGGTCCTTTAACAAACTGCATTAATTCCCTAACTGTTATTTCAGGATTGTCTATCTGATTTATTACCCCATCAATTACCTCTGCTATATTATGCGGAGGGATATTTGTAGCCATTCCAACAGCTATTCCGCTGCTTCCGTTAATCAGCAGATTTGGCAGCTTAGCAGGCAGTACAGAAGGCTCTTTGTTGCTGTTATCAAAAGTAGGAACAAACTTAACTGTTTTTTTTTCTATATCCTGCAGCATTTCTTCTGCTATCTTTTTTAAGCGAGCTTCAGTATATCTATACGCAGCAGCTCTATCACCATCAACACTACCAAAATTACCCTGGCCTTGCACTAAAGGATACCTCAACGAAAAATCCTGGGTCATCCTGACTAAAGAATCATATACTGCAGCATCACCATGGGGATGATATTTTCCAAGTACAGCTCCTACTACTGTAGCGCTTTTCTTGAAAGGCTTATTGTACAGCAAACCCATCTCATGCATAGCATACAGGATTCTCCTATGGACTGGTTTTAATCCATCTCGGGCATCAGGCAATGCTCTTCCGACAATAACACTCATAGAATAATCAACATAGCTCTGCTTCATCTCCTCTTCTATCACTCTCTGAACTATCTCAGTCCCTTTGCTAGCTTCTTGTTCTTTTTTCTTGTTATTTTCATCCATTTTTAAAGCAGAATTTGACCTATTTTGTCGTCTATAAATAGGTATGTTCAAGGCTTTATAAGTATTATGTTTTTTCACTATTTATTTACTATACAGAAAATAATTAACAAATCAACGATTTGTTCAGGAATCAAATCTTAATTAGAAATCTTTTTGACAATAGCCTCTCTGACATTATATGACTTCCCGCAATAAACACACTTCTTCCTTTTTCCTGTTAATATCATCCCTTTGCTCTGATACTTCATCTTATTCTTGCAGTTCGGACATTTTAAAAGAAACATCATTTTTTTTATTATTTTTTAAAATAGTTTTTTAATTTTTATTAAAGATTTTTTAATGGTATTTTCTATTTAAGGTATTTAGTTTTTTATTGGATTTTTAATACTTTCTCCTTTGACTTTAACCCTTTAATTATTTTTACCCTTTTCTTCAGCAATTTAGAAAAAAACTTTATTACTTCAATATTTGCCTTATTGTTTTCAGGCTTTTCTTTGATATTAACTCTGTAAGCTCCTTTTTCCTTATCAAATCTCACAATCTCATTCTTTACAGAGTTTGGCTTTACAATAATTTTAAATACGTTTTCTTTAATCTCCACTCACAAACAAAAAACAGAAAGATTTATATAGTTATGTTATTACTCTAAAGGGGTAAACTGAATAGTGAATATAAAGACGCAACTAAAAAAATTGCAATTGAGGGATTGGAAGAGGATATTGTACCGTTAATTAAGAAATTAGTGGAAAGATGTACAACGCACCTAGTAATCTATGCAAATGAAAGTTCTTACGATACTTCATGGAACAAACCAGAAGCCATTACTGATAAAATTATTAAATCTAATCCAGACCTGACAATAATTTGTAATGCTCAAGGAGGCTATCTAAATGTCATTGAGAGTTATACAAAAACAACAACAACAACTCCTCTACTTATGTTTACCGGAGGAGGCCAAGATTTAGAAGAAAAGGTTCAAAATTATACTTCTCATTTAATTAGTGCACCTTGCAGTATAGAACTCTTCAATAAAAAAATAGTGGAAATACTCGGTTAAATTTAATATTTTATTTAATTACCTGCTTAAAGAATTTGTAAAATTAATTATAATCTCTCAGGGTATGCCCTCACTTCTCGCACAATGAAAATCTTCAATTTTCAAGGGTGAACAATATTTTACTAAGAATAAATCAGTTGTAGTCTCTCCAGGTATGTCCACATTTTTCACACTTCAAAAACTTAGTCTCAGGCTCATCTCCCGCTCTTGTCTGAATCAGCCAGAAATAAGCTTTTCTGTGGCTGCATTTTGGACATTCTGCCTCTGTTTTAGGCAATGTCTCTAACTCTCCTTTTTCAATAATAACTTCAACATCTTTCCCTTTTTTGATAACCTTTTCTCTAATAGTTGCCTGCTCTATCTCCTTGGTCTTATATCCGCATGAGCATACAAGTAATTTTTTATTATCTTCTCGTTTGGGCACCAATATCGAGCCGCATTTAGGACAAAACATAATTCACCTTAAGATTAAAGATTTTACACACAATTTAAAAAACTTGTTATTTTTTTTGAGTGCTATAGCTTAAGCAGCTAAAACCTGCAGATTTCAAAAGTAGACTGCAGCAATTGAGCAGAGGGTTTATATGTATCAGTTCTAAATCTCTTATTAGAGCAATAAAAGAAACTATGAAACAAACCAAGAACCTAGATACCTCCTAAGAATAAACCCCGGAAATTAACTATTTCACTATTCCTGTAAGCTTCAAAACCTCAACAAAAATTATCTTGATATAGCCCAGTAAGGGGACCTTCAGCACAGCCTTGCCTACCAGCATATCTTTGCTGATCTTAGTTTCATCAACTAAGCTGTTTTTTATAGAATCTTGGTTATTGTCCCCTTTTGTCTTAAAATAATATTCTCCATCTTCCTCCCATTTATTTACAATCCTGTGGATTATAGGGTCTGGCTTGTTGCTTTTAAAAACAATTACATCGCCCACATCTAAAGACTCGGGCTTTTTACCAAACAAAACCATGATATCTCCCTTGTAAAAGCCATTCTTCAGGTGAAAGCTGGAGAATTTTTCTTCAGAGATTCCATTTTCAACATACCACTTGTTATTATTACTCCACCATTCATCAAAACCCATCCCTTTATGCTCCATGCTGTTTGAAACCACAGCCACAATAGGATAATTAGTCCCTAAAACAAAGCCTAAGCCGGGATAGACCATAAATTTGATTAAAACAAACGCTAAGACAATATTGACTAGCCAGCTCCATATGCTGTCATCTTCCCAGACAAACCACCATACTTTTTTCCAAGTGCTTTTAATTTTATTTTTGTTCATTCTAAAATCATTTTTTAATAAATGAAAATTACTGTTTTTTTAAATTGAAAATAAGGGCTTATAATATTTATTAAACAAATTAAATCAAAACTAATAAAAACCTTTTGTTTTATACACTCTATATGCACAAAGACTATTTTGAAGGCATTTTGCAATTGAGAGACCCAAATGAAGAAGTATTTGAATTTATCCAGAACCAGATAGAAAAAAGATCCGACGTTTTCATAACCAAAGCACTGAAAGTCAATAACGGCATTGACCTTTACATAACCTCTCAAAAATATCTTCAGGCTTTAGGAAAAAAACTAAAAAAGCACTTTAAGGGAGAATTAAAAATAAGCTCCAAGCTACACACAAAAAGCAGGCAGACAAGCAAAAACCTCTACAGAGTTTCTGTTTTATTCAGGCCTTCAAAATACAACGCAGGAGATATCCTAAATTTTAAGGGAGACCAAATAAAAATCCTGAAACTAGGGAAGAAAATACTTGCAAAAAACATAAAGACAGGAAAAAAACTAAACCTTAATTATCAAGATCTATAATCCTTTCTTTCTTATAATTCTCCACTATATTATTTAAAATATTCACCTGGTTTGCTTCTTTATTCAGCACATCTTTGCCTACAACAGCAAAATGCTCCATTTCTCTTAAAATTAAATTTTTATAATCTATAAAAACAAAACCCAGCCTTTTAGTCGATTTGTTCAAACATTTTTTATAAACAATTATCCTTACCTTACCTTTTATTTTTTCAACAACTTTGTTATTGAATATATTCGGATTATTCACTAATAAGATATCTCCTCCCCCTACATTTAAAAATTTAGTTTTATCTTCAAATTCTAAACTACCCAGATTATTCAGCTTTTTAAGAAGATAATTGTCATTAAGGCTCGACAAAAT
The DNA here is from genome assembly GCA_016784195.1 of Candidatus Woesearchaeota archaeon. Taxonomy (GTDB): domain Archaea; phylum Nanobdellota; class Nanobdellia; order Woesearchaeales; family GW2011-AR4; genus BS150m-G64. The sequence continues at coordinate 16,307 of JADHVE010000003.1, forward strand.
AAAATTAAGATTATTTATTTTCTCTCTTAAAAGCCCAATCTCCGCATCCTTAACCTTAACCATTCCATCAAAAAATTTAATCCTCCTTTCCTTAAAATTTATCAGCTCCTCTGCCTTTTCATCAGATTTAAACATCTTAACCTTTTTTACTATATCCTCATATTTATCAAAGCTATTTTTTAACTCCCCCTTTAGAATATTATTCTGTTTTCTCAAAAACAAGCTCTCTTTTTCATACCTTTTTGCCCGGTCATACAATTTTAAAAAATCAGCCTGCCTTAACTCTTTCTCTTCCACTACCTTTTTGATTATCTTAGCATCCTCTTTTTCAGGCCTCTCAATAATATCCATAGCCAGCTTTATGCTGATGTTCTTAGTAACAACCAGCTCAATTATCCTGTCTTTAATCCCCATTTTTTTATGAGCTTTAACAAAAACATCAATCTTCTTCAGCAAACTTCCCATTTCTTTATACGCAAACAAAGCAGAAGCCAGAGCATCAGCTTGATGGCTGTCTTTAACTTTATAGCCTGAAATTAATCTTTTCTTCTCATTTACTTTCAAATCCTCTTCAGGCAGTATCCTCTTTCCTCCGGTCTTTATAGAAAACATCTCAACTAAGTTAGGAACCTTAGCTTTGTCAGCCCCTACAACAATAACCTTGCCCAACTCTACAACCTCAGAAATCAAAGAATTCAGATTCATCTGTTTTGATGATTTTACCTTCACCGCACAACCATTAACATCCAAAACAGCATAACCTAAAGTAGTGCCAGGATCAATCCCCACAATAAGAAGCTTATTTCTCATCTGAAAATTGTATAGGGAATTCTATTTAAAAAATTTTCTATCTAAGCTACTCATTTTTGTTAAGCGTAAAATTTATAAGTAACTCTGCTTTATCCTGGATGATGAATTACAACTATCTTGAGTTGTTGCTGTATTTAGCAGACAAAACAAAACTATTCTCGCCGTTATTAACATCAACAAATCAAATATCTTCAGATATTAAAGTTTCTCAGCAGACAATAAGCCGCAAACTCAGAGAAATGGAAAAACTCGGTTTGATAACAAGAAACGTAAATTATCTGGGGCATACAATAACATTAACTCAAATCTCAATAAGCATTTTAAAAGAACATTCAAAAAACCTCACAGCTTTATTAAAAAACAAAAAAACCTCAGTTACCGGAACCATCATGGATGGCTTAGGTGAAGGCAAATATTACATATCTTTAAAGCAATATAAAAAAAACATTGAGAATAAATTAGGCTTCGCAGCCTACCCCGGAACACTAAATGTCAAGATAACTAAGCAAGGTATGGCTCCTTTTTTAAACAGCCTGATACCCATCAAGATTACAGGCTTCAAAACAAAACAACGCTCTTTTGGAAATATTGCCTGCTATAAAATAAAGCTTAAAAACACTGATGCTGCAATTATTGTCCCGGAAAGAAGCAGATATGAAGACATACTGGAAATAATAGCTCCAGTTAACATAAGAAATAAACTCAGCCTCAAAACAGGAGATAAAATAACAATTAACCAATAAATAAAACACCAGCAAAAAACAGCCAATAGTGCACAAACTGGATATCACTTAGTTATGCACGCGGTTAAGTTAATTTTTCATTATTATTGCAAAATTTTAAAAACTTAAAAAATATCCAAAAAACAAAACTAAGAAGATCTACCAATAATTGTGTTTGTGTAAAATTACCTAATGTCAAAAAAATAATCAATAAAACAATTAAAAATGAATCTAGCAATAGTAACAGCAGACTTCAACAGCAAAATAACCTACAAAATGGAAGAGGTAGCTAAAAAACAGGCTGTAAGCTTAGGTGCAAAAATAAAAAAAACAATCCATGTTCCTGGAGCATTCGAAATACCTTTTGCAGTCAATAAATTATTAAAAGATCCTGAAATTGATGGCATTATAACTCTAGGCGTAGTCATCAAAGGGCATACAGACCACGACCAAGTTGTTGCTAACAATGCCTCAAAACAGATAATGAACCTATCATTAAAATATGAAAAACCAGTTTCCTTAGGAATCATCGGCCCGAATGTCACAAGAACCCAGGCAGAAGAAAAGCTGGAAAACTACGCAAAACGGGCTGCAGAAGCAGTAATCAAAATGCTGAATATAAGTTATTGATATAACCTAAAAATGATAGTTTGCTCTGACATACAAATCCAAACATATAAATACTAAAACAAAACAGTATCATAAAAAAAAGGGGTGGTAAAATGACAAACTCACAAAAATATGCAGCAGTTCCAGAAAAAATAATATATCTAATCTTAATTGTTTCTATAATTTCTCTGGCAGTTTCATCATTTACCTTGTATGAGCTCAAAAAAACAACCAAGCCCGTACAAGGCATAGCAATTGACCAATTTTTAGCAAAACTAACAGACCACACCGAATTAGCAGATTATAAAGGCATTCCTCCTTCAAATATAGTGAGGGTAGAAAACACAAATCTTGCAAACCTTCAAGCCCAGATTAATGGCTTAGACACGTCTTTTATCGGGAGCTATATAGTCCAGTACACAGACAGGTTATTCATTTATAATTTAGAATCTGACAAAATAATGGCTAATATACCCTTGGAGACTCAACCTCCAATGCCTAATGATCTTTTCACAAAATTATTACAGCATCCAGAGCTTAAAGGAACCGAACAGTCAACACCTCGGGGAGGACTCTTAGATGAAGAATCCTTACAAGCTCTAAAACAACAGCTTCCTGATGTTTACAAAGATGCCCAAGCAGGAGATTATTTATTCAGATATCCAGATAGGCTGGTTATCTACAACTATCAGCAGGATAAAATAATAAATGCAGTAAGCCTTCAACAATAAACCATGTAATTCAAAAAATAAAGAAGTAAAAAATAATAATTTTAAACTAAAAGAAATCACTCAAAGTCATTTCTCTCTTTATAATTTCTTTTTCTTTTTCTTTTATTCCCTGCATCTTCAATAAGGAATTAAAGAAAGGCTTTCTTGTCCGCCTGTTTAAAATGCTTTTTTGTAATAACTCTGCCAGTTTTTCAGGATTTTTAACAGAAACATGCTTTAGTATCTCCGCTAATCTTTCTTCATTAGTCTTTCTGAACTCTTTGATCATATCTTCCTGATCCAGTACTGCCTTCAAAAATTCTTCTCTGTCTCCTGACCTTAAAACATTGCTCAAACCTGCAAACGCGCTTGGCTTTGCTAAAACAAGATACTTGACCAGCTGCAAAGTCCTTATTATGTCATTTTTGTAGTATTGCGTATCCAGCTTTTCAAATACTTTGCTCAATATAGTCTGAAATTCTAAAACCTGAATATTCTTGTTTCTAAAACTATCAACAATCTCTTTTTTTCTCGATTTAGGCAGCATACCTAAAACCAGAACTTTTTTTATCTTTTTACTGTATGAAAAATTCTTCAGGTGCGCATCAACACCTTTAATGATATCTTTATTATCAAACTTTTCACCAATAATCTTTTTTACAGAATTACTGAAGTTTTTATCAAAAGCATTCCCACTGATAGAGCAGCTAACCTCAATATGGTGTATTTCCTCAATCTTTTCTTTCTTGAACTTCAGCGCAATAACTCCTATATCCCTGTTAGCAGCTTTTATATTGTTTATAGTAAAGAAACCGTTTTTATTATACCAATAATTAACTATCTCCTTTTCAGCAGACAACTTAAACACCCCCTTAGAACCAATAAGAGTTGGATTATTTATAAGGTTTTTCTTTTATTTTTGAATAAGTTTTTACAATTAGATATATTATTATGCGCAATTATTTGAGTATTTATCATCTCTTTTCTTTGTATTCTTTTTATTTTTTAAAATTAATTATAATTTTTATTTGATGGCAGGTATAGGAGGTATTGATTATTTTTTAATGGAGTATCAGAATATTGGCTTAACAATTAATTATAAGATTGACTAACAAACTGGCTTAAATACTCCACAAATTCAGCCCTATATCTTCATCTTTCTCTCTCTTAATTAAACCATCAACTTTCCTCAATACAATTTCTCCTGTTACGCTTATGATGCCTTCTTTCAAATGCCCGCCAAAAGCACCCATCTTCTCATCACTCAGTACAATATGAGAATGTACCAAAACCTCCCCATCTAATTGAGTTACATTCCCGCTGATATTAGCTATTTCCAGGTCTTTCTTTATGTTATTTTCAGAATATTCTTTTGTGGTGGTATCAAATATACTCAGAGTAACATTATCTACTGCACCTATTCCATTAAAAAATCCTAATTTTATATTTTCCTTTTTACACATTTCTGTAATCTCTTCTATTATCTTATCTCCTTTCTCCAGCTTTATGCAGTAATGCTCTCCAAATTTTTTATATTTCATCTTAAAATAAGGATATTTCCCCTCCCTTTTTTAATCTTTCTTATCCTGCCATTAGCTTCCAGCTCAGCAATTACCAGGCTTATCTTTGCCTCAGACAGTGGGATCTTTTTCCTTATCTCTTTCTGTGTTGTTCTCCCACCTTCTTCTTTTATCATCTCAATAACCTTCTCAGCTAGATTCTCTAAATAAAAATCATACCTTTCCTTTTTTTCTTCTTTTTCATCTTCTCCCCCTTTTGTTATCTCCTCAGCCTTTTCTTCAAAAGAATCTTCCTTTTCAATTACCTCCCTCTTCTTTACACTCTTTTTTTTATTATAAAAATAAAATAATATCCCTGCCAAAATAATTAAAACAACAGAAAAACTGCCGATATTAAACCTATTCTTAGAAACCTCAATCTCATCTTCTAATAACTCTTCCTCATTTATGACTGGAAACAGCACCAAATCCAGAATATAATCTCCATTATCCTGTACAGTTATATTCTCAGAAGTTGAAGAAATAAGCAAAGTGCTTTCATAATGCTGCGCTTTGACTTCATAAACACCAATAGGAACTGTAAAAGAATAAGTTCCATTCTTTGAAACAAAAAATTGCTTTGGAGCAGTATTTATCTCGATAATAACATTCCCTATCCTATCCAATGAAAAATCATAGATATTTCCATGGATATTAGCCCCTAAAACAACCTCAGTCATCAATAAAAATACAAACAATACCAACAAAAATTTCTTCATATCAACAGTTAAGTCAGTCATAATATAAAAATGTTATGATAACTAAAAATCTCTAAAAATGCTTGTTTTAAAATAAAAAAGAGTTTCCAGCCTTAAAAACCTAAAAAAAGAGCTTATAAAGTTTTATAAAGTTTTAAAACCCCTAAAAGCCAATATATTTTTTTTAAGAGTAAGTATCTTTATAAATAAAAGCAACCATTATATCCTTGAATCAACTTAACAGTTGGTTCTATTCGGCTATCTTTATATTGGGGCAAACCTCGCGGTTTTGCCTTTATTTTTTTTTTAAATTCTCTACTAAACTAAACTATGCAACATAAATAATAAACTATTTATACCTAACCATCTTCCATACATAAGAGATGAAAAAAATCATTAAGTTAATAATTCTGGCTCTTTTTTTAGTTATCGCCCTTCCACTTGTAAATCCAGAAGAAACAAAGAATATGAAGAATACATCTCTTGACCAGACAAACTCGCTTAAGGAAGACCTCGCTAAAGAACGGCAATTTGCAGAAATAAAAAGACAAAAACTGGAAAAAACCCAGGACTTAGAAGAAAAAACAATAGAAGAATTCAGGATTCTAGAAAAAAACGAGCTTCAGAACATAATGAAGCTAAACGAAGAAAAACTAGTGAAACTAGCAGGGTTAAATAAATCACAAATAAAAAAGCTTGCTGAAATCAAAGCAGTAAACCTAAGAAAAATAATCGGCTTGGATGAAAAAAAAATAAACAAAATAACTTCTCTTGACCAAGCTCAGTTGGAAAAATTATCAAATCTTGATAGGGCACGCTTAAATAAATTCTCGCAATTAAGCATCAACAGCCTAAACAAAGAACTGCAGAAATTAGAGATTAAAAAGATAAACCCTTCAGCCTTATTCAGAAAAAGGATATTAACAGAGCAAAAAATAAGAACAGCAGCAGAAAGATTTCAAGTAGCAGAACAAAACCTATTAAGCCTAAAAAAAGATTTAGATGCTGAGATAAAGCTGCTAAAAAAAGCTAAGGGAAGCAAGGATGAATTAGGAGTAAAAGAACATTCAAAAAAATACCTTTTGACAGCAGCAGATGCTATAATAAACCATCTTGAAAAAATAAAAAGCAGGGTCCAGCAATCCCAGAATATTGATGAGGAAGAAGCATTAGAGCTTATTAAAGATATTAACAAAAAAATACAGGAGCTTGAAGACTTGAAATCATCTGCAGAAGATATTGAAACAAAAGATGGAATAAAAAGTATAGCAAAAGACATAAATGCTGCATGGAAAAGAACAAGAATAAGCTCTGAATTCTATGTAAGATTATTAGTTAACAAAAAAATACAGGAAACCATAAAAAGATCAGAGCAGCTGGAAAAGAAACTTGACAGCATACTCGCAGAAATAGAAGAAAAAGCTTTTGAAGTTAAAAACATAGAGGAGATTTTAACAATATTCAGCGAAAAAATAGACGAAGCAAGAGAAAAACTTAAGGAATCACAGGGGAAATCCATCAAATCAAGAGCTACAGGCATTGAAGCAGACATCCAACAATTAATAATAGAGTCAAAATCTTCTTCACAAGAATCAGAAATCCTACTAAAAGAAGCCCATAATATCTTAACAGAAATAGTAAAGGGCATAAAAGCTTTGTATCCTGCAGTGGATTTTGAAAAAGACAGGTTGGAAGAACAAATAATGATTGAAGAAAAAGAAGAAACAAGCAAAGTTAATGTTGAAATTAGAGGTTTCTTAAAAACTTCTCAGCAAACATTAGTTAATTCTTTAATCCAGAATCTGAACCAGACAAAAACAAATGCAGAAATAGAGATAGATGCAACTGTAGAAAAAGAAAATTTAGAGCTAAAAAAAGAAATCAAAGGCACATTAACAGACCATCAAAAAATATTAGTCACTCAATTAACAGTAAGCCTTGAAGATATAGGTGAAAATGTAAAAATAAAGATTTTAGCAGGTGAATTTGAATGAAAAAATCCCATATAGCCTTATCTCTGATTATCATCTTTTTAGTAAGCTGCACAACAATACCTAACATCCAGGAAGAGCAGCAGGAAGAAACAGAGAAAAGCCTAGATATCTCAGAAACTACAGATGTTTCAGGTGTAGGGGCAATGGACAAAGAGTTAGACACTGCATCACTGGATACCTTAGGGGAAGATTTGGAGTATATTGAGAATATCTAAGCCGTCCCTTTAGGAATTCACCCAATTAATGCAAATGAGTCCTGAATAAATTCTAAGTCAATAATTTTAAATAATAATAGATAATTCTTTTCATTTATGATTAAGCTAGATGGTTCTTACATGGAAGGGGGGGGAAGCATAGTAAGGCAAGCCTTAGCACTCTCAACAATAACCCAAAAGCCGTTTGAAGTTGATAATATAAGGCAGGGGAGAGCAACTCCGGGATTGAAAAACCAGCACCTTCATGGTATAAAGGCTTTAGAAAAATTATGCAGCGCAAAAACAGAAGGCGTTTCTTTAGCATCAACTCATCTTAAATACTGGCCAAATAAAATTGAAAGCAAAAATTTGGATATTGATATTGGAACTTCCGGCTCAATAACTCTATTATTACAATCCCTGCTAATCCCCTCTATTTTTGCAGATAAGCCATTAAAAATAACCATAATCGGAGGAACTGAAGGAAAATTTGCCCAGCCTTTTGATTATTTCAATGAAGTTTTTTTACCTCAGCTAAGAAGGTTTGCGGATATTGAAGTGAGATTACTCAAACGAGGATATTACCCTAAGGGAAATGGTAAAATTGAGCTCAAAATAAAGCAAAAATTTCATTTAAATGATTTTAATAATTTTGAAGATTTTCACAAACAATTAAAAGGAAACATTCCAAGAATAAGCCTAACGGAGCAGCATAACTTAATCCAGATAAAAGGAATTTCACATGCTTCTTTTACCCTGCAAAAAGCAAATGTCGCTGAAAGGCAGACAAAAACAGCAGAATTAATATTGAAAAATAAATACAGCTGCCCTGTGAACATAGGCACTGCCTATAACGAAACCTTATCAACAGGCTCAGGAATAGCTTTATGGGCTGTTTTTTCCAAAGATGAAGATGAAATTGACATCACCAACCCAATAAGGATAGGATCAGATTCTTTAGGAGAAAGAGGGAAAAAAGCAGAGATAGTAGGCCAGCAAGCAGCAAGTAATTTAATAAACGAAATAGAAAGCAAAGCCCCAGTTGACCATTACTTAGCTGATCAAATTTTATCGTTTATGGCTCTAACTGGTAAAAGCAAAATAAAAACCTCAAAAATAACAAGTCATTGCAAAACAAATATCTATGTCATAGAGCAGTTCCTTGGCAAAACATTCGAAGTTGATGAAAAAGAAAATGTTATTTCTACTATAGATTAAAAAAATCCATAATCTTTATAAACAAAACTCAAATCCCACTTATCATGGCAGAAGAAAAATTTGTATGTTTATCATGTAAAAAACGAATAACAAACACTCTGGGAACAACTAGATTTAAATGCCCGAACTGCGCTAAATCAGAAATCATCAGATGCAGGCATTGCAGGGAAATAGTTGCAAAGTACAAATGTGCATTATGCAATTTTGAAGGTCCTAATTAATTCTAAAAATGGCTAGTGTAATAATAACTCTAAAAATAATGCCAAAAAGCCCGGAAGTAGATTTAAATCCATTAGAACAGAAAGCAAAAGATATTATAAAAGAATTCACAGGGGAAACAGAATTTAAAACCGAACAGGAGCCAATTGCATTCGGCCTTAAAGCATTAAATATAATGTTTGTTATGGACGAAAGCAAAGGCTCAACCGAAGAGATGGAAAACAAGATAAAAACCATTGAAGGAATAAATTCTGTTGAAGTTGTTGATGTTCGAAGAGCTATAGGTTAATTAAGCATTTTCCAGTTTAAGACAGTTTCTGTTGTATCTTCCCAGCTTCCGCCTATTGCTTCACGAATCGTAATAATTTACCTAAGGGAATATCTGATCTCAACCCAGTACCTGAAAAATGTGTTTCACTAACCTTAAACCCTCCACGCTTTATCCTTTTAATTAATTTTTCTTTTTTCGGTATTTTTTTTATTTTATGTTTCTTAACCAACTTATGGACATCATAAAAGCCGACGGTATTTATTTTTGATTCATCTTTTATTATTTTTAAAAATTTAATTAATTCTTGGTCATATATTTTATTTTTTAATAATAATTTATAAATACAATCCACCAATTTCTTATCCCACAATTTACCTGCCCATAACGGCCCTGCTTTTTCAAAAAACCCATGCTGTTCTATAACCTTGTCAGCATCCTTTTTTCCTTTAACACACTTAAAAAATATCCTGAAATAATGATTCTTAAAATAAGAAAAAATAGGGATTAAAGCCTTTTCATACTGTGCTCCAATCAGCTGGCATTTTCTTATTAAAATCCTCAGCCCGATTTCATGCATCAATTCATTTCTTAAAGGCTCTGCCCAGTATTTCCGCCTGCAAACTTTAGGGTATGTGCCGGTTAAAGCAGCAGTATCAGTAGCAGTAACTGCTAAAATACCTTCCCTGGATATCCTTCTGATAGCAGAATCAAGCATAAAATTGGGGCTTCCAAAAGGATCAACATCAATATAATCAAAACCTTTAGAGTTTAAAAGAAAAAGATTAGCATCTTCATTAGTTATTCTTACCTTATCTTTTATTGTTTTATTTAATAATAAATCACTTTTAATTGATTTAACAGCATCTTTTGAAATATCATTAAAGCTTATACTTTTAATCTTATTTTTCCTTAATTCCAGTAAGAACCTGATACCTCTAATACCTGTTCCGGCTAAAGGCAGCCCAATCTGCATATCTTTTTTCCCTATACAATTCAGCAGCAAAACAGAAATATCTCTGTTATGCGCCATTACAGGATTATAAAAAACCTCCATCTCTTTGCTTATCTTCTTTGCTTTCCTGACCTTTATTCTGGCGTTTCCTTCTTTAATTATTTCATACATAATAAAAAGAGCTTATTAGCCTATTTAAAATTATTTTGATTTTATAACAAACACATTAATCAATCGAACATTATTATGTGTTTGTTATATTCGACGAACTAAACACTATGTTTGAATATTTAGTTCGTGCACTATAAAACAACAACATTTAAAAAACGCTATTGACTTCTCACTGATTGATAAAAATGCCGTTAAGACAGGTCGTGGTGAGTTTTGTAGGTCATGTAGACCACGGGAAATCAAGTATCTTAGATAAAATTAGGGATACCGCTATTGTCTCTTCTGAAGCAGGAGGCATTACCCAGGCAATCGGCGCTTCAATAATCCCTTTACAAACCATCAAAAAAATCTGCGGGCAACTGCTTAAAACCTTAAACATGGAAATCAAGATTCCCGGAATACTCGCAATAGATACTCCAGGCCATGCAGCCTTCACAAACCTGAGAAAAAGAGGAGGAAACTTGGCAGACATAGCCATATTGGTAATAGACATCCATGAGGGAATTAAGCCCCAGACACTTGAATGTATTGAAATTTTAAAGCAATACAAAACCCCTTTTTTAATAGCCTTAAACAAAATAGACTTATTATCTGGCTGGCAGCATCATGAAGGCATTTTGTTGGAAACAATAAAAAAACAATCTGCAAATATTCAGCAGTTATTAGATAAAAAGATTTATGAGTTAGTGGGTAAATTATCAGAGCTTGGATTTAACTCAGAAAGATTTGATAGGATAGAAGATTATACAAAGCAGATTGCTATTATTCCTACTTCTGCAAAAACCGGCCAAGGCATACCTGAGCTTTTAATGTCCTTGACAGGCTTAGCCCAAAAATTTCTCGAGCAATGCCTTGAATGCAATATAAAAGGGCCTGCAAAAGGCACAGTATTAGAAATTAAAGAAGAAAAAGGCTTAGGCAAGACAATAGATGTCATAATCTATGATGGAACATTAAAGAAAAACGACATAGTTGTTATTGGAACCCTTGATGAGCCCATTGTAACAAAAGTAAAAGCACTCCTTGAGCCAGCTCCATTAGCAGAAATGAGGGACAAAAAAAGCAAATTCAGGCAGGTAAAAGAAGTATTTGCAGCTACTGGCGTAAAAATCTCTGCTCCGGAACTTGAAAATGCAGTAGCAGGAATGCCTTTAAGGTGCTGCAAAAAAGAAGAAATTGAAAAAATCAAAGAAGAGATCAAAAAAGAAATTTCAGAAGTCTTGATTGAAACAGAAAAAGAAGGCATCATACTAAAAGCAGATTCTTTAGGCTCTTTAGAAGCCCTGATAAAGCTGTCAAAAGAAAAAAACATACCTATAAGAAAAGCTACTATTGGAAACATCTCAAAAAAAGATTTGTCAGATGCCGAATCAATCTGCAAAAAAGATCCCTTAAAAGCAGCTGTTCTAGGCTTTAATGTAAAAGATGATTCAAAAACATGCATTGAGAATGTAAAGGTAATAACCTCAGATATAATATACAAGCTCATAGAGGATTTTGAAAAATGGCGGGAAGGGGAAATAAAAAAACAGCAAGGCAAAGCCCTCGAACTTTTGGTAAGGCCATGCAAAATGCAGATAATGAGGGGCTATATATTCAGGCAGAACAACCCCGCTGTTGTGGGAGTTGATATCTTATCAGGAACACTAAAAGCAAACACGCCTTTAATGAATCAAAACGGCAACGAACTAACAGAGGCCAAAAGTATACAGCTGGAGCAAAAAAACATAGACAAAGCAGAAAAGGGCAAGCAGGTAGCTGTTTCTTTGCCTAATGTGACTGTTGGCAGGCAGATAAATGAAGGAGATATATTGTATAGTGCAGTACCAGAAGAAGATTTCAGAAAACTAAAGGACTTAAAAGACCAGCTAAGCCAGGAAGAAATAGCAATATTGAAGGAAATAGCAGAAATTAAAAGAAAAGACAACGTGGTTTGGGGAATTTAATGAACCAGATAAACCCTCTGAGGCTTTACCGCTGAGGGTTAAAATTTTTGATTAAATATTAAAATGCAGAATTTAACAATTTTGAATAAAAAACAGGCAAAAGAAATTCTGAAATTGATTAAAAAACAATTCAATGCAGATTTTAAGTCAGACTATGCTTTCCTAAAAAACGAAAAAGAGAAAATATACTTGATTCATAAAGATATTTCAGTAATTAATATTGAAAAGTTAAGAATCAATTCTTTCGGCATGTATTTTGCGCAAATAAGAAACAATGAAATAAGGCTCAGTATAGAAGGCTCACAGCTAATAGGCCCAAAAGCAGATAAAAACATTTTAGAGATAGATGAAAAACAAACAAAAGAATGGATGGCTGGAACTGATTTGGAGATTGAAGGAGATTATTCTGGATTTGTATTAGTTAAGCATAATAAAGATTTCTTAGGCTGCGGAAAAGCAAGAGATGGGAAAGTTTTTAATTTTGTAGGGAAAGCCAGGAGAATAACTACAACTTAATTGGTTCTGTTAATTCTTGTCTCCCAAATAAACTTTCTAAATTTCTTTTGTAATCATCAATAAATTCTTGTTTACTCAATTGCGAATTGCCTTGGTCACTCATCTTCACTTTCCCCCCTAATTGTTTTTCTTTGTAAAGCCCATGTCTCGCATTACTTGCTGTATCAATATAGCCGTAATGATATTGCTCTTTATCAAAAATTTGTATCTCTCTTGTTACTTTTCCTGTTCTCATGGTTGAAGTACTTACAACCACTTTAATCATCTTGAAACCATTAGGTTTAGGTGAAGCATACAGATCCCTAGTTAATAACCACTCTAAATCCAAATTGCCCAATTTAGGAGATTTTTTTAAATAGTCTCCAAATTCTCTAACTTCTTTCTCATCAGCAAGGATTACTCTATTCGCTGTCCAATCGTTTATTGGATACTCTTTAGGGTATGTTTCCCAGGGGCATGTTGTTTTAAAATCAAATTTTTTTATTAATTTGGCTGTTAGTGTTTGTTTCAACCTCGAACTCATAAATCGGAAATTCGATCCTCGATATTCTTCAGCAGTAGGCGATTTAACATCTTCTAAAACTATGTTACCTTCATTCCTGGAAAGCATCAATCTGGATGCTTCCTTTAAAGTTCCATCATTTTCATCTTTAATATATTTCAATACTAAACCGCTCTGGACTGGTGAGATCATAGGCACTAATTTTTTCATTATTATTTGTCCATCTTCACCAATATAGTCTTGTATCTCATCTTCCTCAAAATAAAAAAACTTGGAGGTATTTATCCCAAACGAAGAGCTTTTCCTTAAAATATCAACCCCTCCAGAGTCTATGTTTCCTTGGTGATTATCAAATGCAGTCCTTACCATTTTCCTAGTCACATATTCATCTATAGTAGAGTATCCTGATTGTTTTGTGTGTAAATAGTGTTCCCTATTACCGCTCAAATCTATTGGTAAAACCGTTTTAATATTCTCTTCTCCATAGAAAGTCCCCCCCACTAGCATAACAATCCTTTTTTTCTTTCTACCAAAAATCTGATTGTACAAACTTTGCGAAAATTCATACGTTGAAGTATCTAATATTTTTCTTTTCTTTTTAATTTCATCTCTTGCTTTTTTCATATCCTCTTTAGAAATCTTGTATGTTAACCCTCTTTGAAAATTATTTTTCATATCCCTTACTATATCCCTAGCTTTTGAATTCTTACCTTTATAGAAACTTTTCCCAAAATAAAAATCCATCAGGTTATGTTCTTTATTGTAAGATTGGACCATTTTATTCAGTTAGTAAATTTTTTATCTAGCAAACACATTAATTAATCAAATATTATTATGTGTTTGTTATACCCTCCGAACTAAACACCATATTTAAATATTTAGTTTGTTCACTATATTTTGTTAAAATCTCCTAAAACTTGGTTTACAACCTGCCCATAATTTTCGAGAATACTTTCTAAAGGAATATCTTTTTTTGTTTGAAACAGCAAAATTTGCTGAATCATTTTTGCAACATCTGCTTCCTTTACATTTTTTGTTGTAACGGGGTCATTTTCCCCTGCAATTAATGGGTTTACATGTTGTTGTTCAGTATTTGGCATCCATCCCAATCTACTATACCCATCTGTTGAAATAAGGGTGTAAAATGAATAAAAATCTCTATCAGGCAAGTCATTTGACCGGCCATATAAATGGATCTCATACGTTTTCATTTCTTGGTAGGCTGGTTTTTGATTCTCTAATTGTTTCAATTTAACCTCCATTTAGTCATCAGATATAAACTACTATATAAACCTTTCTAATTTCTCCACTACCTAGTAGTTAATAATAACTCTAAGCCCTATACCTCTTAAGATCTATATTTTTTGCAAATACAGCCCCAACTTAAGAAATTAGTCAGACTCTAACATATTTCTAAAGTCCTCAGCAGTCTTATCTTTTAGATTAATCAGGCTAAAATTTTTGATAATCTGCTCAGATTTTAATATAGATTCCAATAATATCAAATCCTGATACTGAGTTAAGTAATCATCTTCTGCAACTAATCCTTCTTTGTTGTCCAGCAACATCCTCATATACCTGTAAATAGTTCCATCAAATATGTTGCCGTTTCCACCCAGGGTTGTATTTAGAAAATCTTTTGTACCTTTGTAATCAATTAGTTTTTCATCAAGTCTCTTTCTATCTTCTTTGCTTATCAAGTCTCTTTTACATAAATAAGTAATATCCTTCTTGCATTGTTTCAAAGCCTCAGTTCTTAGTTCGCCAGCTTGTGTTGATATCTTGTGTAGGTAATCCTTCTTAATTTTTGTTTCCTTGACACTCGCTTCATGAATTATCACCAGACTTTTCCATTCTGCAAAAAGTCTGTTTGGAATTCCAAAATAGTCTCTGGGCATGTCTTTTAAGTTTGATAAGTCATCTGCAATCTTGCAATGGATTGTTCTCCTCTTGATTCTTTCAATATCATTTTTAACCAAAAGTTTTGAATTCACATGTCTCTCATATTCTTTTATAAATTGCGATTTATCCTTAATATCTTTAAAATTCCCATAGAATGGCAATACATCAACAGGAGTTATTTCGGTGATAAATCCACTCTCAGGCATAGTAAAATAGAATATTTGGTCATAAAGGTACCTCAAATGAGTATTGTTAGAATCTCTGGTGAGATTCTTGATAATAGTCATGATTATCTTAATATCCTTATAAAATAAGTCCTTATTCTCAATTTTCTTATTATTTTTAACAAAATTATAGAATTCAAGCCCAATAGAGTAAAAAATAGCATTTACTTTGCCCCTATAGGCAGGATCACTCGTTTTCAATTCCTTTTCTGCTCTCTCTTCTATAATATCATGCAACATCTCTGCGATATAAGCAGTATACCCCACCTGATAACCATTCAATAAAGATGTTGCGCTAGTAGGATGGCTGATATAGGGTTTATTAGTTTTCCTTTTATGGCCTCTATGACCTGCAATAGAATATGCTCTTCCAAATTTCATCATCTCCACTATATCTTCAATAGAGCGTTCTGCCTTAAGACCTTCATCATGACTTTCCTTAACATGGGGGATGTAATGATCAGTTACATACTTTTCTAAACCTCTATTTTCCTTATCAAATACTGCATAGACTATATTTGAAATATATTTTCCCTTATCTCCCAATATCCTCCCCTCCATTTCCAATAATCCTACTAATTCTGTTAAGCCCACCCATTAATCCATATCCTAAGTCCATCCTTTTGTACATTTTTCAACCTATTATCATTATTTCAAAAAATAAAGAAAAAACCCCTTTTTACAGGTAGTACTCATTTCTAATATAAATACTTAACTAAAAATCAATTTCAGTTTATCCTCTGCTATTCAACCAGATACCTTAGAAATAAAACCCAATTTTGTTTATATAACCCTCGCATTGATTAATCGAACATGATTATGCGTTTGGTATATTCAACGAACTAAACAAAATGTTCGGATATTTAGTTCGTTCGCTACAATTTATTGCTTAATTTCAATACTGATCTCTTGTGAAGAATTCCTTAAGATTTCAGTAAACTCCTTGCATAACTCCCAAGCACCCTTGTCAGCCCTAACGCCAAAAGTCCTCTCATCCCTAAAATCACTTTTCCTGATAACCATCTCTCTGTCAGAATTAAACTCAGGATTAATCTCCGCAACAATCTCTTCTTTTATTATTTTATTATTTACTTTATCTTTCAATCCAATAATAATCTCTATCTTATTATTTTTTAATGATTTAATAAATTTTTTTAATTGAATCAAAAAAAAATCAGCATTAACCCCTATAATACAATCCCCCCTTAAACTTAAATTCTTATCTTTAGTAAATTCTAATGTAGTCTTATGTTTTGCAGTTATATTCGGATGTCCATAAGCCTTAAATTTATATTGCATTTTATTATTTGATTCCTAAATCCTAGATTGAAACTAACCAAGTTTACTTAACCTGGAATATAAAAATTAAAAAGAATGATTAACTTTCTACCTCAGCATATCCTCTATAGGCCTATCTGATTTTTTAGCAGTTTTAGCAGATTTCTGAGCTTCTTTAGCAACCTTCTCCAAATCTACCCCTAGTTCATTTAAGCCCTTGATATGCATCTGCATCAATTGCTCTACTATCTGGAGTATCTTCATCATTTCTTCTCTTTCCTTAGCCAGTGTTGTCAGAGCACCTTTATGAAATCCAACTTGTTCATCCTTATTAACATCCTGTTTTTTTGTCATATTATCACCATTTAATCCGATATGTGTATATTATTGTTACTTGTTTTTAAATATTTTTATAAATAAACAATAAGTTCCATTGATAATGGAAGAAATTTTCATAAAAAACAATAATCTGATAGAAGAGCCTGAATGGAAAGCCCTAATCAAGAATATCGAAACAAACTTCAATAACTTAGAAACCAACAAACAAAGGGCAAAAAGAAAGCTAAAAGATTCATTAATAAATTCAATAAAAAACAGAACCAGAGATATAGGCAATTTTGGAATCTTATTCTCAGGAGGCATTGACTCAACCTTGATAGCATTTATCTGTAAAAGCCTGAAAAAGAATTTCACCTGCTACACTGTAGGCTTGGAAAACTCCAAAGATATAGAGGCAGCAAAAACAGTAGCCGATTTTTATAATCTTAATCTTAAATATAAAACCCTCGCTTTAGATGAATTTGAAAATATTGTAAAAGAAACAGCACCAATATTAAATGAAAATGATGTAATGAAAGTATCTGTTGGCTCTGTTTTGTATGCAGCATCAAAATTAGCATTAAAAGATAACATCCATACTTTATTCACAGGCCTTGGCTCTGAAGAGTTATTTGCAGGCTACCAAAGGCATGAAGAATCCTTAAAAGAAAATAACTTTGAAAACCTCCACAAAGAATGCTGGAACGGCTTAAAAAAAATGCACGAAAGAGACTTAAAAAGAGACTTTTTAATCAGCAAAAAACTAAACATAACTCTTCTAACGCCTTTTCTGGATATAGATTTAATAAAAACAGCAATGTCAATACATCCGATGTATAAAATAGACAAAACCAATAAAAAAATAATCCTTAGGGAAGCAGCAGAAGAGCTTGGCTTAAAAAAAAGCTTTGCCCAAAGAGAAAAAAAAGCAGCGCAATACGGTTCAAACTTCATAAAAGGCCTAGATAAATTAGCTAAAAAATACAATTTTGAATTTAAAAAGGATTATTTGCAAAGTTTGATTTGATCACATTTTTTTAATTATTCAGTATAAATTTTTAATTGATGATTTATAAAATTGATTTTTATTAGTAGAAATAAGATCTTTATCGAATTTTTTAATGATAAACTCAGGGGGATATAAACTAATTTTAATTCATATGAAGCTCCAGAACATCTCCATCTAAAAGCATTTTATCCATTTTCCTGAACAGCTGCCCGCCAAACTTAGAGCTTTTTCCCCAGACCCTAGCAAACTTAAACTTATCCACAAAATCCTTGTGCAGTTTCATACAGACATCTCTTATTGTACATCCTTTAAACATTATCAACGGCTCTTCCATATCGGCCTTGTTATTCACTTCTTTCAAAAATATCTTTATAATCTCTAACTTATCATATATAGCCTTTTTTAACTCTTCCATGCCCTGCTTTTTTTCTGCAGACACTATCAAATCAGGCTTTATCTCTTTAGATATCTCATCTAGTCTTTCTTTACTGACCATATCTGCTTTTGTAATGATTGTCAAAGCTTTTGTGTATTTTTTATCCCCTTCAATAATATCAATAAGCTGATCAGCATCAATATCCGTCCTTATAAGAATCTCAGCATTATTTAACTTCATCTCCCTTGCAATACCCTCAATAGTCTTTTTGTCAGTCTTAGTCAGCCTTACAGTTGTCCCTACAATAACCCCTCCACGCTCTTTCTTGGTTATATTTACATCAGGCTTTTTTTGGTTAACTCTAATCCCAGTTTCATATACCTCTCTAAGTATCGCATTGTAATGCTCTGGTTTAAGTGCTTCAACTAAAATCAATATCAGTTCAGAATTCCTTAAGATCCCTAAGATCTCCTTGCCTCTTCCTCTTCCGGAAGCAGCCCCTGAAACAATACCTGGCACATCAATTATCTGTATTTTTGCATGTTTATACTCCATCAGGCCGGGAATTGCTCTCAGCGTTGTAAAAGAATATTCACCTATATCTGATTTTGCATTTGTAATCTTATTTAGCAGCGTAGATTTGCCAACAGAAGGGAATCCCAGCAGAACAACAGTCCCGTCACCTGTTTTCCTAACAGCAAATCTATCATCCCCCTTACCCTTGCCGACAGATGACCTTTGCAGCGCCCTTTCCTTAAGAACAGCCAGCTTCGCTTTAAGCAGCCCAACAGCATGCTGTGTTTTCTTGTTGTATTTAGTTTTACTTATCTCTCCTTCTAGGTCTTTTATCTTTTCATGAATACTTAGCTCTTTTCTTTCAGTAACTTCTGCTGTTTTTCTCTTTCCTATATTAATTCCTTTCTTCCCAGCCATATTCTATTTAGAATTACAGAAGCTATAAATACATTTCTTTTTGAAGTTTTGAATCTAAGAACTCAGCCTGGAATAGACATCCATAAACTCATCATAAATATCTTTTTTCTCTTCATAAGGCAGTTTAGTGTATAACTCCCTTGTCTTCGGATATAATCCTTTAGCAGCATCCATTTTGCCTTCATTCATCAAGCTTTTTATCTTCAATAACATATTATGGCATTTTACAAACTTTCTGCTTTTTCCTTCTATCCTCTTTTTCAACATAACCTTTTCTTTAGGCTTTTTCACATGCTCTTCTTTTCCCCTATTCCCCTCACCTTTTCTTTGCTTCTCTGACCTCAATTTTTCAATCTCTTTTTTTCTCCTATATTCCTCTTTTTGCCTTATTCTGTCTTCTTCAACCTTTTTCATTTCACTTTCTCTCTGTTCCCTCAACCTCTCTTTTTCCCTTAACTTCTCTTCTTTCAGCCTCCCCTCTTCAATTTTTCTCTGCCTTTTCTCTTCTTCAGCCCTTTTGATTTCAAGCTCTTTTTTCTTTATCACATTCTCCCTTAACTTCTCTAACTTCGCTTTTTCTCTTTTTGTCTTATACAACCCAGCACTATACAAAAAATCAATTGTCTTTTTCTTTACTATTTTCTTAATCAATTTTTTCTTTAGTTCCCTAACCTTTTCTCTTTCCAACTGCTCTTTTTTTCTCCTCTTCCTTTCACTTTCTCTCTGTTCCTTCAACATCTCTTTTTCCCTTAACTTCTCTTCTTTCAGCCTCCCCTCTTCAATTTTTCTCTGCCTTTTCTCTTCTTCAGCCCTTTTGATTTCAAGCTCTTTTTTCCTCATCACATCTTCCTTTAGCTTCTCCAACTTTACTTTCTCAAGCTCTTTATTTCTCCTAGATTCCTCTTTCTGTCTTATTCTGTATTCCTCCACATTCTTCCTTTCATTTTCCTTCTCTTTCCTTAGTCTCTCTTTCTTAGCTTCCCTCTCTTTTCTTTTCTCTTCCTCCTGTTTTCTTTCTCTTGACCTTTCAATCTCTATTCTTAACTTTAAAAATTCTTTTTCCCTCTCTTCAACCTTCCTCAAACTCTCTAGTTTCTTCCTCTCGTCCTCTTTCCTTCTCTTTTCATTCCCTCTTTCTTTTTCTCTCTTCCTTCTTTTTTCCAACCTCTTCTTTTTTGATTCTCTGCCTCTAGCCCTGTAGATTCTAAGAATCCCGTTCACTCTATCTTTCCCTTTAGCTTTAACTTCTTTTAATTCTACTGCAGGAACTCTGCCAGTTATCCTCGCAAAGCCTCCTGTAAGTTTATGGTAGACATAAGCCCCAAAAGAAAATAAAACAAATATCAGCGCTAAAGAAATGGTCCAGCAAAGCACATCATTGCTGCAAAACCCTGCAATCTTAAACTCCTTATCAGCTTTTGCATTAACAACCTCAAATAAGTAACTTGAAGTTCCGACTGAGCTGCCATATTCTGCATGTACAACAAAAATATAATCCTTAGCCCTTAAGTTTAAAGGAATCTTTAAAGTCTTAAAAAAAGAAGCCTGAGTTTTTACAACAACACTCTCTGTTTCTGTTATAATTGTATTCCCTTCCAGATCCCTGACAAAATAATTCATCTCAACATTTACTGGCTCTATACCTTCAAGGTTAAATAGCCTCACTTCAATATTAGCCTCCTGGCCTTGCGGAATTCTCCCCTCTTTTGAATTAGGATTAAGGTTTATATCAAACAAAACAGTCTTACTTTCAATCTCAACAATAACTGGAATCTTCCTCAATAGACCATTAGAATAAACAATTAATTTACCAATATAAACTCCCGGGGCCTGCTCAATTTCTTGGTCCTTTAAAACAGAATTAAAATTTAGATTAATACTCTTTGTTTGCCCAGGTTTTATACTGAAAAATGGGTCCTTCACATCAACCATATCCAAGCCTTCTGCCTTAATCTCAAAACTGCTTTCATCCTCACCAGTATTCATCACTCTTATCTGCTTGTCAATGAACCCTCCTTGTTTAATCAAAACCTTGATCAATGTCTGATCGACCTCAAACTTGGGTTCGTTCTCTTTGATTTCCTCAGACAAAAACCCAACCCTGTTTTGCACAAGGAAAAATAGGCTGCCGGCTATAATCAAAAAAATCAGCAAAACAATAAAGAACAAAAACTGATTTGGCTTTTGAACAAATTTTCCCCTTTTTTTATTATTAAACTGCTCAGTACCTAAATAAACAGACTTTATCTTGCCACCATTTCCCCTAACCTTAGGGTAATTATCAGGCTTGGACCTTTCGTTTTTAGTGGTGTACCTCTTATAAGCCAATAATATCACCCTCAATACTACTCCAAGAATACAAATAACTTAAATAAACATTAAAATACAAAACTACCACCCCTTTTTTTGTAGTGTAACCACCACAAATAACTTT